>DCPV01000081.1 GCA_002323775.1 Firmicutes bacterium UBA1535
AATTTATTTTTTATAATATAATTAAAATACAATATTATTCAATCACTTTTACAATATCGCTTCCGCTAAATATTATTTTAAGCATAAACTGCGGTAAAAGCATTTGTCTTTTAATTCTCTTTGGCTCCTTCATAAGTCTATAGAACCATTCTAAACCCAATTTTATGTATATATCGGGAGCTCTTTTTACCTCACCGGCTAGTCCATCAACAGTCCCACCGTTAGCTACTATTATTTTTGTATTAAGTAAACTTTTATTATATTCAACCCATGATTCTTGCTTCTTCGCTCCAAAGCCTACAAATAGAATATCAGGAGCTTTATCGTTTATATCAGCTATAAGTAATTTTTCTTCTTCATGCCCCTGCATACCTAGGTGCGTACCTTTGAAATATCCATCTCTTGCACCTACAATTTTCACATTAGGGTATTCACTTAATATTTTTTGTGCCGCTTTTTCAGCAACTCCCGGCTTACCGCCAACAAAATAGATTTTCAAGCCTTTTTCATTTGCAAGCTTTATTAAATTAACAGTTAAATCATATCCAGCTACCTTTTCTTTAAGTGGATTTTTTTTAATTTTAGAAGCATAAATAAGTCCTACACCGTCTGGGATGTTTAAGTCTGATTTGTTCAGCAATTGTCTGAATTCATCATCTTTTTTAGCCATCATAATAAATTCAGTGTTAGGAGTATAAATAATATATTGCTCATTGTTATCAATTTTACTTTGACACATTTTTACAGCTTCATTCATATTGACATTATCTATACGTGTTCCCATTATATCCAGTCTTTTCATTCTTGTAAAAATTCCTTTCAATAAAAAAGTATTAAAACCATTTATTCATATATTCATCAAGAACAGTCATGTTCATTTTAGCCTTGTTATTTAGCTCTATTATCTTATGCTCAATACTTTGCGATATCTCATCTCTATTTTCCATTAGCTTCACTAATTCAACAAATATCTTTTCTACATCCAAATTATCTAAATCATTTTCTACAGGTAAACTAACTTCATTCAAATATGATTTTACTTTCGGTTGATAAGCAAGACCATACACAGGTATACCACTAATCAAGGCATAAATAATACTATGCAATCTCATGCTTATTATAAGCTCCATTTTTCGTATAATACTGCTGATTTCCTCATAATTATAAGAAGTTTCTAAAATATATGCTTTATTAGACATTCTTTTAATTACTTCTTGACTTGTCAGTATATCATTTATACGCTTTGTTTTTTGCATAGGAATAAATAAAACATTAACATTTTTTTCAGCTATAAGTTTATCACATAGACTTGCAATATCTGTTATGTATTTATCATTATTTCCCCAAGGTCTTATCATTACTCCTATGATTTTTTTATCTGCTGGTATGCCTTCCTTTGCAAATATTTCATCGCAAACCTCAATTTTTTGCATATTCTTATAACTAAATACCATATCGGCAGTAACTTCCATTTTAGGATTATTGATACCAAGCTTCTTTGCAAGTTCATGAGATTCACTATCTCTAAAGGTTATCAAATCAACCTTATCAACTATATTTCTAACAAGATTTTTGTTAAAGTTTTTATTTATAGGTCCTAGTCCATTTGCAAGCATTACAACTTTTTTATGGTGTAATTTCGCATACCAAATAATGCTAAGGTAATAGTACAAAGACCTTGAGCTTGTCGCATCTTGTAATAAACTTCCTCCATTAGCTATTATTATTTGGTTTTTCTTTATTTCTTTCATGATTTTAAATATATTAAAACCATATACATGTTTGATTTTATTACTGTCTAATAATTTATCACTGTCATTCGAAAGAACTGTGATACTTGATTTAGGATATTTCTCTAAAAATGATTTAGAAAATATATCAAAAATTGCATCGTCTCCGCTGTTATTAAAGCCTATATATCCGAAAACAAGTGCATTAATATCCTTATTTCTCAAAATGTCTGGCGAACACAGTTCATTATACATTCCTACTGCATCATTAGCCATTCTGTCTACACTATAGTTTTCTAATACTACTTTCTTATTGAAGTTCTCTATTTTTTCTTTTTGCTCTTTATCCATACTGATTACTTTAATGACATCTTCAACAAGAACATCTTCATTGAAATCTCGAGTTTTCCTACAGGTGAAATTATTTAAAATAGCTTCTTGCAATTTTTCTTCAGTAAATATTCCCATATATCCATAATTTCCAGATAAGACAACTGCTTTTTTCATAATCATAGCTTCTAATGCCGCCCTGCTAATACCGACAAAAAAGTCTGATATTGCAATATATTCATTTATATTTGTCTGAGCGCCTTCAACATGGACAACTTCACGCCCTAAGCTTTTATTTTTATCATCAGCAAGTTTTTTTATTGCATCATACTCTTTTCCGGGACCAACTATAATTAGTTTAATTTTATCATTTATTCTTAAAAACTTATCAATATTATTAATAAGTGATATTGCAGTTATACTTGTTGCGCTTTCTAGCCTGCTCACATGCAATATATTCACACTATTTTCAAATCTGCTTACGTTGTTTATGTTCTTCACCGCAATATTTTCATTAAATAACTCCGGATTTATTCCATTAACTGTTATTTTGATATTTTCTTTATTAATATCATAATTTTTTAATAAATATTCTTTTATATCATCACTTACAGCTAAAGTTCTTTCGCCCCAATTAGTTAAAAAGTTCAGAAGCGGACTTGTCTTGAAATTGAAATGAGCTGTTGTAACAAATTTAAAATTAAGTCTTTTTTTAAGCTTTCCACAAATATAAGCAGGTATTCTCGCATGAGCGTGTACAATATCGACTTTTTCATCAATTATAATTTTTTTAAGCATATTATATGACTTTATAACATTAGCAATGCTTTTATCATGTAACGGAACTTTGTAATGCTTAATACCACTTTCCTCAAGGTATTTTACAAAACCTCCTCCATTTGATGCAACTATTATATCATATCCCATTTTCTTTAATTTCTTTGATAATTCAAGCACATGAGTTTCAGCTCCACCCATATCCATCAACATAGTAACCATAAATATTTTTATACTCATTTAAAACACCCATTTCTTTATATAATATGCAAATTTCATAAAAGTTCTGATTTGTAGCTTTATTTATTAGCTAAAATATCTGTCACCTTTGCTGTTGTTTTTACAAATTTTGTTACAACTTCATATTCTGAGTTTATTTTAAGGTCTAATGTCCCTGACAAATAATATCCACTATCTTTGTCTACAGCAGTTGATTCAATAGTTAGAAAAACCGTATAATATCCTGTTTTTTCAGCTTGGACAAGTTCCCCTGTGCTTTTTACCTCATTAACTTTATATGGCTCAACCTTAATATCTTTGATTTTTCCCATATATGTTCCCTTTTTTTCATCATAAACCTTATCACCTATATGGAAGGCTTCTGTTGTCATACTTCTTACATTGACGATTGAAGCGACATATTCTAAATCCTTATATGCTTGTTTAACTCCTAAACCGCTCTTTTTATCAATAAAAGCAAATTTTAATACCGCTACTCCAATGATCGCAGAGATTGCAATAACTACTATAATATCTATAATATTTAATTTTTTCTTTTTCATATTAACCTCCAAATATGCCATAATTTCACTACAAAAGCTATTTAATAAATTACAGCGTGAAATTTACTTATCATTAAAGCCCATTACTTTAATAGTATGTCAACAACATATGATATGAATACATACCCTCTGCCTTTAGCGTTAAGCTGTGTGCCGATTTTAATATTGCTTCCTTCTACCATTATATTTTCATCACTTTCAATGCCATTTCCTTTAATAGTGATATTTATAGAATATTTATTAGGAATTTCATATTCTTCGTACGCACCTGTGTTTGGGTTAAACATAGGAATAGTCTGATTAACGTATTCTACCTTAGTAACCACTCCCAAATATTGTAAATTAACACTGTTCCAGATTTTATCTCCTACCTTAACATACTGTACAGATTCCAAGTTTTGATGCTGGCTATTAAGCACATATTCTATTTCCTTAGTCTTTGCCGATGATATTGCACTATTATTGCTATTAGACCTAATTACTTTTATCCCAAATACTGCTACTGCTATAACGATAATTATTATCAATATATCAACAATATTTAGTAATCCAAAAAATTTCTTTTTGCTCATTGGTTTTCTCCTCGCTTTAAAGTATATAATTGTTCTATTTTTCTTGCCATTTCTTCTGCTAGAAACTTATCCTTAATATGCTCCATTGAGTTTTTACTATAAAGCTCATACAAGCTCTTATCATCTAAAATATCAGTTATTGCACTCGCTAAAGCCTTATAATCTCTACAATTTACTAACTTGCCCGTAACATTGTCTATTATTACCTCGTCTACCCCTCCAGAATTTGTTCCAACTGCCGGTATTCCCATGCCCATTCCCTCAATTATTGATATACATAAGGCTTCTTGAATTGAGGTTATCACATTTATATCAAAAACGCTCATGAGACTTTCAATATCATTCACAAATCCAGTAAAAATAACTTCATCATCAAGACCAAGTGCATTAACCTCAGCCTTTAACTGATTTTCAAGACTTCCTGAACCAGCAATGACAAATTTTACAGGTCTATTTGATTTATTTCTTTTATCTACCATTTCTTTAGCTGCCTTTATAAATGTGCTTATATCCTTTACAGCTTCAAGCCTTGCTGCTATACCTACAACAGCATCTTCACTTTTAATACCATACTTGGCTTTGATAATATTTATTTCTTCGCTTGGCAATCTATTAAAAATCTCTATGCCATTGTAAATAATAGCTATCTGTTTTTCACTTATATTTGCTTCTAGCATAGATTTTTCAACTGCTTTAGAAACTACAGTTATCTTATCGCTAAACATTTTATTTATAATTCTGTTTAAAATTCTTTTAACTGTATTATTTGTTGGGTTTTCAAGACAATGCTTTGTATTAATAACATATTTAACCCCAGCTATCCTAGCAGCTATCCTAGCTGATAGACTTGCATGAGTGTGTACAATATCTGGCTTATAATCTTTAAAAATCTTCTTAAACTTAGCTATGTCATTAAAGCTTAAAGATTTTTCATCCATATCACAAATATATATTAT
>DCPV01000204.1 GCA_002323775.1 Firmicutes bacterium UBA1535
TATTTTTAAATTTTCACCTTTTGGTGACAAGAAAAAAGAAAATAGCGAAAACAAAAAATTTGATATAGAAAAGCCAAAAAAGACAAACAAAAATAAATACGAGATAAATATAAATAGTAAAAATTACAATGATGAAGATATTATTATGAGCAAAAACATTAAGACAAATGATAATGATAAAGAGATTAGCTACAATAAAACTGTTATAATAAAAAACCACGATAATAATGAAAAAACAGTTTTATTAAATGCACTTAATAGTGGCTTATATCCAAGTATGCCATATCTTATAAGAAAGAAGAATAATGAAAAGATAAATATTACAAGCAATTTATTTAGAATTGGAAAAGAAATGGATTATGTAGATTATGTTATATTGGATAATTCAACAATAAGCAGAGCACATGCAGATATAATCAAGATAAACAATGAGTATTTTATGCAGGATAATAATTCAAAAAATCATAGCTATGTCAATGAAATTATGATATCTGAAGGACAGGCAGTAAAACTAGAACACGACAGTGAAATTAAGCTTTCTAATGAGGTGTTTACATTTAAGTTGCATTAGAAATTTGACAGGCTTTTCTTTTAAATCATAGTGTACAGGCTTTGTTTTTTGCTACGTAAAAATAACAGAATATTTGACTATCTTTCTAATCAGTATAATAACGGAGAAGTAAAATCATGCTAAAGGTAAATGAAATAATTGATAACACATATGTTGTAGAAGAAAAAATAGGTTCTGGAGCAGGTGGAGTGATATACAAAGCATATCATTTAAGACTTAAAAAAGCTGTAGTAATAAAGCAAATAAGACAGGAGCTAAGAGGTAAAATAAATGAACGCAGCGAAGTAGACATACTAAAAAATTTAAAGCACAGTTACATTCCTCAAGTATATGATTTTATAGAACATGATGGAGAGGTTTATACAGTCATAGAATACATAGCTGGCTCAAGTCTAGCTGATGAGCTAAAGAAACGCAAGAGATTTCCTCAAAAAAGAGTAATTAAATGGGCGATACAGCTATGTGAAGCATTGTCTTATTTACACAGCAGAAATATCCCAATAATACACAGCGATATAAAGCCAGAAAACATAATGTTAAATACAGATGATAACATATGCCTTATTGATTTTAATATTTCACTATTATTCTCAGATGATATAAGAATAATAGGCTTCACAGAGGGATACTCTCCTCCTGAACAGATATCAGTATTCAATGTAATAAACAGAATGAATATATGTAAAAAATCTAATTTGGAGGAAAATACACAATTAATCGAAAATATAAAAGCAGCAGAAAGTATGAAGACAGGCTTTGCAGAGCTAAACAGTGGAAGAATTGCTAATAAATTAAGCAATAATAATTCAAAGAAAATTAAACACAGAATAGATGAAAAATCAGACATATACAGCTTAGGAGCAAGCTTATACCATTTAATATTTGGAGAAAAGCCAAACGGCATAAATATTGATATGACAAAGCTTAATAATTGTAATATCAAAATAGACAGGAGCTTAATTCAAATAATAAAAAAAGCAACAAATATAGACCCTGAAAATAGATATAAAACTATAGATGAAATGCTAAAAAATTTAAAAAACATAAAAAGTGCTAAAAGATTTTGTATTTTTAATTTTCAAAAATAATCATAGTCTCAAATAGCTTACCAAGCTCACAATGGATTAGCGTAACGCTGCTTTTGGTGAGTTTGATATTTTGATAATGAATAAAAGAAAAAATGTAAGTATTTAAAATTATACAAAAAAACAAAGCACTAATTAAAGTGCTTTGTTTTTACCCCCCACAGATGGACTTTATTGAATTTTTAATAATTCTTTTAAGAACATCTATGAGTAAATTATATTATATAATTTTGTATTTTTCAACATATTTCATTCGACAACATTTGACAAATTCAAGTCATATTATAATAAATAATATAGAAACTGTTATTACAAATTGTAATCAGTTAAATAATATAAGCTTTATATAATTTACAAAAGTACTATTAATTACTTTTGACAATATTTTTCAACAATTATTTTATTATGTACATTAATAAAACAATAACTTTCCAATACCAACAAAATCCATGTGCATTGGACATTCGTTTTTGCCGCCAAATAATGTATTCATTCCTATTCCCAAATGGAATGTGCCAGCCATTTTTTCATCTAATACTACGTATCCTGTTAATTTTTCTATATTTGTGTTCATACCTATTCCTAGCTCGCAGATTATGTTTCCGTTTGGAGGAAGTTCATTTAAAAAATCGTTGAATATATGTGAATCTGATTTTATAATCTTACCATTTTCAACTGTCAAAATAACATTATCTAACTTAGTATCCGTGTCTAAAAAAATATTTTCAAAATAAACAGTACCATTTGTTTTTTCTTCAACAGGAGCTATGGATATTTCACCACATGGCAAATCACCGTCACCAGCATCAATAAACCAATTTCTTCTTTCTAAATAGAGTGATAATTCACAATTTGCTCCTGTTTTTATTATGACACTACTTTTTCCCTCTATTTGAGAAGCTTTTTCTTCACATCTTTTCTTTAAATCATCGTAATCTATGTCATATGCCTTGTTCATTTTTTCTATAAAAATACTTGACTCCAATCCGGATTCTATTGCATTTTCTTCGCTTGGTACTCTGATTTGAACAAATTTCTTCTTTTTACTTAATGTTGAAAATAATGTTGACATATATTTTCTGTATAGATTCATTTTTTCCTTGTTTTCAGCAAGCTTTGGCAAAGGAACTACAGCCTTATACATACATATGTCAATTACGATATCAATATTGTCAAATATAGAGTAGTATTTATCATTGAAGCATGTATCTAAAGCATTTGTAAACATTTCGTAGTTTACGAGCCGAGATTGCTGAAATTCTATAGGGCTTGCACCAAGAGATAGGATCTCATAGCTAAAATTGTGTAATATATGCCTTTGTGAATCCTCTCCCCAAAATTGTAAAAGAACGATTTGTTCTTTATCTATACCAATTGCCTTTAATATTTTATTTATAATTCTTCTATCCATTTTACTCTCCAATAATAACTAATTTTATATGTCTCCTATGATTTTACTCTAGTATACATTCCATCATTTCGTACAAATATTTTTTCAGTAACAAATTCTCTCCTTATGGTGCAAAAGTCGTCATTGAAATCTGCTATAATTATGTTTACTTCTCTTTCGGTATACACTTTGTCAAACTCAAAAGCCTTTGCCATTTCTTCAAGCACGATAAGTCTTTTCTTTCTCTGAACAGGAATGTTTTTAAGTTTTCCGTATTCGAAGAAGCTTTCTAAGACCTTTTTTCTATATTCTTCTTCTCTCCTGTTTTGTATATCTTCTTCTGACGATTCTCCCTTGATTAAATCAATTATTGCAGATTTTAACACGTCTTCATTTATTGAATACACTGTATAGTATTGCTCCTTGCTAGCCTTTACAATATTGGCATCCTCTAGCTTTTTTAGATGGAAGGATATAGTTGGCGGTGTTAGCTGTAAACGCTGGGCCAATAGCTCTACATACATTGGCTCTTTTATTAATGATTTTAAAATCAGCAATCTTGATTTATCTGCTAAGCATTTTAATAGCTTTATAACTTCTATTTCAGTCATATTAGTTTCCTTTCTTTTTTAGTTTTTAAATTGTGTTATATACACAGTTCGTATTACATCAAATTAGAAAATATATTTTTTAATTCTGATACTACTGACAATTTGGTTTCTTCTATGACTATGTCAATAACTGCATCATTTTCTTTTGCTTTTTCTAATTTAACTCTCCAGCTTTCTGGAATTTTATCAAAAGTCTGAAGATACTCATTGCAAAATGCCTCATATTTTGAGTTTTCATCAATATGCTCTTTTTTTAATATCTGTCTTTGTGCAACACCAATAAAGGTAGTAAATATATCATAAATATTTAGCTTTATTTTTTCTAAATCAGCCTCGTCCTCACGATTATCCTTAGTAAGGATATCGCATCTTTGCTTGCATTTTTCTTTTTTCTCATTTAATGCTTCTGTGTATTGTTTTGTAATTATATCTATATTTTTCATCGTTATAATCTCCTTTTAAAAATTATAGACTTATTATAAATGTAAAAATAATAATTGTCAATATAATTATATAAATATCTAATTAAAATTATATAAGTTATTTTCACAGACTATATTTTGTTAAAACAGTTAATGTATTAAAGCAAATTTTTTTCAAGCACTATTATGTTCCAATCGGGTCTATTATTGTCTTTTGAAACAACTTTTCTAATTTCGTACATATCAAGTGATTTCCAAAAATGCAGCCCAACATTATTTGAATCAACACAGCCTAATTGCAGCTTGTGTATATCATTTTTCTTTAATGCCTTGACAAATTCTGCAATAATTTTAGTTCCTAATTTTTTTCTTTTTATAGCAATGTCAATCATAAAAAATCCTATCCACACAATTCCTTTGCTTGGATAATGCTCGATATAGTCCATTACAGCTACTAATTTGTCATTATCATAAAAACCAATATAAAATTTTTGGTCCTGTGTAGTGTTTGGAGGTAATTCTATAGTATCTTGTACTGCTTCCTCATATGTAACAGCACGTCCCTGAGTACACAAATAGAAGTCAATGTTTGATAATTCTAAATTGTATAGATTGTCATAATCATCTTCCGTTATCTTTTTTATTTTATAATCATGCAATAATTCTTGTAAATCGTTTAATATCATGTGAAAATCTCCTTAAACTAATAAATATAGAGCTATTATACAAATAAAAATAATAATTGTCAATATGATTTTATATATATCTAAATGAAAAATAATTAATGATGCAGTAGATATTTACATAATGCAGTAAATTTGAATTTAAAACTGCTAAATATTTTAATAAATTTTTTAAAAAAATTTTGATAAACACGCAAAAAGATGCGGCTTTGATTATTTCAAAGCCACATCCTTAGCTATTAAGCGTTTTGCTTTTAAAACAACAATTTGTATTCGTTGTTGAAGTGTTTTAGTATCATACTGTGTGTCAATATTTTCTATAAATAAATTCACCTTTAAGGCTGTGGCTTTCTTTTGGATATCCACATGATAGTAATGCCGGAAATAGTTAAAATTATAAAAATGACTAAGAGTGCTTGCAAGCGATATTCTTGAATAAAAGAAATAAAGTTGTAGCCAAGCACATCTCCACCTCCATAATATTCAACGGAACCATTAAGCGAAATTCTTTCTTTTGTAACATGAACTTGTATCATTGTAGACAAAACAAATAGAGTTATACTTCCAATGCAACCTATAGCAGAAAAAACAGCACCAAAAATAAATTGCATAGTAGAGTGAAATTCATTTTGCAAAACAACTGTGTTATTTTGCACTGCAGGTATGTCATTTTCACTACTTATTTCATCGTTTAACAGATAGTCAATCGAAATAGCGAACAACTTACTAAGGCATACCACATTTTCTGTGTCTGGTAACGACTCCCCTAATTCCCATTTAGAAATAGCTTGCCTTGATACTTTTAATTGTTCTGATAATTTCTCTTGAGATAACCCTTTTTGTTTTCTTAGTAATTGTAGTTTCTCTCCAAATCTCATAATAAACACCTCCTGTTTCATTTCTATATTTTAACATTTATAGCGGTTGCACTCTACCAAACAGACATGGAAACTCCGCAACTATAAGTTGCAATTTTAAATTTCATATTTTACCACTCTTTTATCCGTCCATATTTAGACTTCTTAGCAAAGCTTTTGTATTCGACGTTCTAAGATGAATAACTTTTTATAGCTTTCTAGTTTTAATTAATATTAAAGTTTTTATAAAAATTATCAACTGACTTGATAATTCTTAAAAGCTCTATAAGCAAATGGAATTAATAAAACACAGACTATAAGAGCAAATATAGGTAAAAACACATATGGAGTGAATGCGAAATCTCCAAATACAAAGAAATGATCTGAAAACACATTCAATACTCCAAACATTTTCGCTGGTATAAGCCTTATAATAGTTGCTAATATCCCGTTATTTTCAGGTGTTGCAATAAACATAGGTACAAATAACATTAGATTTGTGATTATAATTACTCCGAAAGGGTTCTTTAATATTGATGACATAAGCATTGTTACCATAGAAATCAATAAAATACCCATAATTGAAAGTATTGAGTTAACTATTACTGCTCCAAGCATAGTCAGAGGGTAGGGTAAAAGTGGGTATGATACCTGTAATGGCACATTTGCACCATCAAATCCATATACAGACAAATTAAGTAATATTGTAACACCTATTACTAAGAAAGATGCAAAAATTGAAAATGTAATGCTTGAAACTATTTTTGCTAATATAAGCTTATTTTTACCAAATTTAGATGCAAGTATCAGTTGTGCTGTATGCCCACTATATTCACCTGCAAATATAGGCGCTATACATATTGATACAAGTAATGCAGTAAAAACAGAAAGACCAGATGACTGTTTTAAAATATTATCATACCCTTCATAATTATCAAAGTAAAAAGGTGTATTAATTTTAACATTTAATTCTTTATATTTTTT
>DCPV01000003.1:0-4954 GCA_002323775.1 Firmicutes bacterium UBA1535
CCTTGTGGAAGGATAAGGAATTTAATAGATTTTTAAACATCTTGTACTACCTCCTTTTGATAATAGTGTGCTTGTATTTCAAACATTTTTGCATATTCGCCGCATAAACTTATAAGCTCATCATGAGTTCCGTCTTCTACTATTTTTCCGTTTTTCATAAAGAGTATTCTGTCACAAAAGCGTGTTGAGCTTAGTCTGTGAGATATGAAGATACTTGTCTTTCCACCTATCAATGTGTTGTATTTTTCATACATTTCACTTTCTGCTATAGGGTCAAGGGCAGCAGTAGGCTCATCTAAAATTAGAACAGGACTGTCCTTATACAAAGCTCTTGCCAGCATAAGCTTTTGCATTTCTCCTCCGGAAAGTTCAATACCATCAAATATTTTGAGAAGATTTGTTTCTTCTTTATTTGCAAGAGAGGATATTTTTTCACTAAGCCCTGCTAACTCAATACATTTAGCTAGTTTTATATAATCTATATTTTCATTAAAGGTGCAGGCTATATTTTGAGCTATTGTGTAAGCGAGTGGAAATATGTCTTGAAAAATAACACTGAATACTTTGTAATGGTTTAATATATTTATATCCTTAGAGTTGATATTGTCAATATAAAGATTTCCGCTATTTTGCTGATATAAGCCGCACAATATTTTTACAAGTGTTGTTTTTCCAGCCCCATTTGCACCAACTAAAGCAATTTTCTCTCCTTTTTTAATCGTTAAATTCAAATTTTTAAGTATAGTTTCATCTGAATCAGGATATTTAAAGCTTACATCTTCAAGCCTTAACTCGTAGGTTTTGTTTTCGGAAAGCTTTTTACCTTCATTACGATTACTGAATTCTTCACATCTTATATAGTCTAAATAATTTTGAACATGAATATTATTTTTCTGCATATATGTAAACTGCTTAAATGCTGCATTTATAAAGCCACCAATACCCAAAACAAAGCCTAGGTATAAGGTAAATGACGCTATATCCATATTATTATTTATAACATTGTACAAAAGATATCCATATATAACAGTATTTTGTATGAGGGACATAAATCGTTCAAGCAAGTCAATTAAAAAATATCTTCTATATTCTTTGATATTCCACGACATATACAAATTTAATAAGTTGTGATATAAGTCAATAAACCAGTTTTGTATTGTATAAAGTCTTATATCCTTACCATTTTTTAAATCGATAGAGTTTATTTTTAAATAATTTATTTTTTTATAGATTTCTGCTTTTCTTTCTTCATTCTTAGTTAACCACTTTATATTTAATGAGTGGGCAATCATACTTAGTGTAGGAGCAACAACCAGCAACAGCATTATCCAAATATTTAATCTTGCTATGAAAAAAGTATATAACATCAATAGTATTATATTGATAATAAAATCTCTTGGACCTGTTATTAAGGCCGGAAAGCCAATATCATCATTAGCAAATGTAGCATCAAGAGCTTTTTTTATCTCTGTTTTCTTTTGCTGAGTATCAATATTGATAAAATCAGTTGTAAGTATCTTATGGCTGATAATCATTCCGGAGCTTAATCTATGTGCAAATATTGAGCCTTTCAAATTCAAATGCAGCACCATAATTAAATAATTTAGTATGAGCAGTAATAAGGCATAAGACATAATAATTAACAAGACATGAAGAAAATATACCTTGTTGACTAAGAGCCATACCACGGTTCCGGGGAGAGAGGTTGTCAAAAACGGTGTTATGACAGATATAATAATCATACAAAGAGTTAGGATATATATTTTAGTTTCCCCAAATTCTCCTGCTGTCTTCCAAGTATAGATTATGTTTTTTAATAAAGAATTTTTGTTTTTCATTTAACTTGATTTCCTTCTCTGATAGTTTATAGTTTTGAAGATAAGGACGGCATAGTGGCGTTATACATCCTTGCTTCATTTAACTTAACACCATTATACTAATAAAAAGCTTATATAAAAAAATCATGCACGAATTGTATTAAATTGTGCATGAAATGTAAATTAATCAAAATAAGTGTTATATTGATTTTAGTTTTAAATGACTTGAGCAAGCTTATAATATCCAATAACAAAAAATAATAATTTATTTTAATGGCACTGTTACTTCACTTGCAAATATACCCGGTTCGTTTTGTAGATTTAGATAACCATTGTACTTGTCAATCAAAATTTTGACACGCTTCATTCCCAGACCATGCTCACCACGTTTTGTTGAGATATAATTTCTTTCGTTGAAATTTAATTCTTCCTTAGCTGAATTTTGTATTGATATATATAATTGTTCTTTTATCATCGCTATGTAAATTCTTATAAACCTTTTATCTTCATCAATTTTCATGCAGGCTTCAACTGCATTATCTAATAGATTTCCTAAAATTACGCACATATCAATGTCTGTTATTACAATTTCCTCTGGCAATTCAGACTTGCATATAACATTTATATTTCTGTTTTTAGCTATAGAAATCTTGCTGTTTAATACAGCATCTGCCATAAGATTTCCAGATTTTACATATGAATCTACACGGCTTAAGTCTTTTTCTAAGTCTAAAAGATATTGCTGCACCTCGTCAAGCTGACCCAGTGATAAATGGGCTTTTATTGCTTGCAAATGGCTATGATAGTCATGTCTCCAGCCTCTCATGTTTAGGTAGATGTTTTTGATTTCCTCATATTGATTGTGCAGTACATTCTGTTGAAAATAAAGGGTAGTTTTTTCAAAGCTTGATTGATAATTTTTAAATATAACCTCAAGCAACCAAAATATGAGCGTTGCTAATACGCCTAATATTTGATAATTTATAGGATTAAAATATATGTAGGTGGAACCCTCTGTATTTGTTACTACAGCATTTAAAGGAATCATAGTAGCAGCTATGATGATTACATAAATTGATATTACAATAATTCCATTTATTTTATTTAAGTATTTTCTATGACTTGACAATCTTATAAAACAAAATAGGAGCATAGACTCATAAATCATTAGATACGAGTATCCGCTATGCAGTTTAAACAGTGCACTGATAATTATAACAGCTATCCCATACGAAAGTGTTTTCTTCCATTGTAAAGCAAAAGATTCTTCGTCATAGAACAAAACAAACAGCAGCATTATTATAGATATAAGTATCCATGCAAGAAATTCATATAAAAAGTATGGAAGCCAAACAAGTGCAGGCAACATAATAGAAATGCAAAGAAGCATTGTTATAAGATTTTTTAGCTTTCCCTTTTGTATAGTACCCATGTTATAAACATAATAAAAATACATGAGAACTAAAGCTAAATTTAAAATCAGAACATACATATCTCACCTCTGTAATAATTCAAGAAAGCTCTATTTAATTCTTCCCATTTTCCCCTTGCAATAGGAATGAGAGAAGCATTAATTTTTACATCTGTTTTAGATATAGATGATATATGTAGGATATTGATGATGTATGAACGATGACACTTGTAGAAAAAGCTTTGATTTAGCTCATTTTCAATTGTGCTTATACCTTTTTTTATCTCATATTTGCCACAGCAAGTATATACAAGGCTCTTACGCCCTGTGCTTTCTATATATAATATATCTCTTTCATTTACCTTAACAATCTCACTATCTATTTGTAAAAAAATATAAGGCTCTGATTTTTGCATATTTTTATAAGCTCTGTCAAGAGCATTTTCTAACTTTTTTTGTTCTGCTGGTTTTAGAATATAATCTATCGCTTGAACATGATATCCCTCAAATACGAAGTCCTTAACACCGGTTATAAATATTATTGATAGCTTGTCTCCTAATTCTCTTAATTTTTTTGCCAAAGATATACCATCAAGTTCTTTCATTTGAATATCTAAAAGCAATATATCAAAAGCCTTATCATCCTCGTAAGCAAATAAAAAAGCTTCTGCACTTGAATACGTAGTTATTTCAGCCTGTAGCTTATTCTCACTAAGCCAAACTAGACAGTATTTTTCTAATAAATTTAATTGAAGCTTTTCATCATCACAAATTGCTATTTTCAACTTATCCACCAACCTTTAACAATATAATACTATATTATTTCTTTATTTATTGCAACTAAAAATTGTTAAAAATATTTGTGACTAATTTGGTGCAACCTATTTAACAAAATTAAAATATACAATAAAATATTTGCATTGACATAATTGTAAATTGCAATTAAACTATACATTAAGAATATGTATCGTTTATTGCAGAGAGGATAATTAAGATGTTTAACATACTCGATTTAATTTTTAATAAATTTGAACCACTTTTAATTTCATATTTGCTTAATATAGCTTTAGCTTTTGTAATTATATTTTTGGAAAGAAAGGATCCTATTGCAACCTTGGCATGGTTGTTGGTCTTGATGCTTCTTCCGGGAGTCGGATTTATTTTATACCTTTTTTTGTCACAGAATTTCAGCAGAAAAAAGATGTTTAAGATGAAAGCTAATGCACAGAGGACATTCGGAGATTTTTTAAATGTTCAGCAAGAAGAATTTAACTCTGGGAAATTGGATTTTAAAGATAAAAGATTGGAAACACACAGAGATATTGTAAAGATGAATTTGTTTAGAAATCAAGCCTTTTTTACTCAAAATAATGATGTTCAAATTTTTACTGATGGACGGAAAAAATTTGATGAGCTTTTTAGATGTATAGAAAATGCTAAGGAAAGTATTCATGTTCAATATTATATAATAAAATATGATGACTTAGGAAAGCAGCTAATTTCACTGTTGGAGAAAAAAGCCAAAGAGGGAGTAGAGGTCAGACTTTTATATGACTGCGTCGGATCAAGGCGTTTGCTGAGAATCCATGTGAAAGCTTTGATTAATGCTGGAGGAAAGATTGGAAGATTTTTTCCTAGCTTTTTCAGACATTTGAATTTAAAAATTAACTATAGAAATCATAGAAAAATAGTAGTTATAGATGGACAAATTGGATTTGTCGGTGGA
>DCPV01000003.1:5042-7901 GCA_002323775.1 Firmicutes bacterium UBA1535
AAATTGGATTTGTCGGTGGATTTAATGTTGGAAATGAATATTTAGGACTTAAAAAAAGATTTGGATACTGGAGAGATACTCATATTAAAATAACAGGCTTAGCTGTCACAGATTTGCAAAAGAGGTTTTTCCTCGATTGGAGCAATGCTACCAGAGAAGATTTGAATTATCAGCCTAAATATTTTCCTCCGTTGGAGGAGGGGGAGGGAGCCGGTGATGTTGCAGTGCAGATTGTAACTAGTGGACCTGATCAAACTGATGAAATTATCAAGCAAAATTATATTAAACTTATAGATTCTGCGCAGGAAAGTATATTAATTCAGACACCGTATTTTATTCCAGATTCCAGTGTTATGGAAGCTATTAAAATAGCTGCTTCATCTGGAGTAGATGTGCAGATAATGATACCAAATAAGCCTGACCATATGTTTGTATATTGGGCAACATACTATAACATAGGAGAGCTTTTAAAATACGGAGTCAAGATTTACACATATGAAAAAGGCTTTATGCACGCTAAGACCTTAGTTATTGATGGAACTGTATCAACAGTTGGAACTGCTAACTTTGACATGAGGAGCTTTAAACTTAATTTTGAGATTATTGCTATAATATATGACACATTAAAATCAACGGAATTAAAAAAGAGCTTTGAGGAAGATATAAATTATTCGTTACAGATTACTCAAGAGCTGTATTTGCAAAGAGGAATAACAATAAGAATTAAAGAATCAATATCGAGATTGTTGTCTCCTTTGTTATAAATCTGCTTTGACAAGATAATGAGCTAATAGTGAGGTATACTCAATTTATGAAGGCATATTACAGCAAATAAATTTCACAGTTAATATTTTTTCTGCGATATAGCAGATTTTGATGGGAGGTATTGATAATGAGCAATTCTTCATTGTGCTTGGATGGACATAGAATTTTACTAACCGGTGTAAGCAGGCCTGTAGGTATTGGGGCAACTTTAGCTAAACGCTTTGCCGAAGCTGGAGCATCAGTTGCCATACATGGTTTTTCAAAATATGATATGCTTGCAGGGCATCATTCTGCAACACCAAATGGAACAGAAATACTGGAAAAACAACTTTGTGATTTGGGACTAAGGGTTACATCAGTTACGTCATGTGATTTATCAGAACCGGGTGTTGCAGAAAATGTTGTTGAAGAAGCGGTAGCAAAGTTAGGCGGACTTGACGGTTTGGTTTTGAACCATGCCTATTCAAGCTATGGAGAGATAGGCGACTGGACGCCGGAGCATATAGACTCCCATTTGATTGTAAATGTACGTGCTTCCATGATGATGATACAGTCTTTTGTTAATCAAGCGGATACTACAAAAGATAACGCCATCACATTATTTACAAGCGGGCAGTATTTAGGTTCTATGGTAAACGAAATCGCTTATGCCGTATCAAAAGAAGCAGTTATTTGCCTATGTAAACAAGCTTCTTACTTGCTTGGAGATAAAAATATAAGAGTAAATTGTATAAATCCGGGACCAAATGACACAGGCTATTGTTTTGGTGAAGCTTATAAGGCTGTTGCGAAAATGTTTCCAGCCGGACGTTGGGGAACACCGGACGATACCGCTGATTTGGCACTTTTCTTACACAGTGATTATGCTAAATGGATAACAGGACAAATTATAGCAAGTGAAGGTGGATTTAAGCGAGGTTAAGGTATTTTCTATAAGGATTATTAAAATAAGTGTACACGCCATGATTTCTTTTCTCCCTTTAGTATATACTGTACAAAGAAGCGATAATAAAAACAGACCCTTTAGTTTAAAAACTAGGGGGTCTGTTTTATAATTAGAGAGGTATTTGTTTAAAGTTATATATTTACAACAGCTACTAAAATAAAGTTTATTATAAATAATATTGTTGAAACCCAAAGGATTGGATGTATGTTTTTTACTTCTTTCTTAAATATTTTTACTAAAACATAGAAAATAAATCCTGTTCCAATTCCGTAAGAGATACTATAAGAAAGAGCCATGAACATACCTGCAAAGAATGCCGGTATAGCTTCTTCAAAATCATCCCATTTAATCTCAGAGAATGCTGATAACATCATCATACCTACTGCGATCAATGCAGGAGCTGTAGCCGCAGAAGGAACTGCACTTACAAAGCTTGCGAAGAATGCACTTATAGCAAAGCAAATTGAAACAACTACACTTGTTAAACCAGTACGACCACCAGCACCTATTCCGGCTGCACTTTCTACATATGTAGTAGTGTTTGATGTTCCAACTATAGCTCCTATTGATGTTGCGATAGCATCCCAAAGAGAGCCTTGTCCATTTTTGACTTAAAGCCAGAATTGCTTTCTAGTGCTTTTTCATCTTCTTCAGTGAAGATTCCAGTTCTTCTTCCGGTTCCAATAAATGTTCCAAGAGTATCAAATGTGTCTGATAAACTGAATGAGAATATTGTAATTAGAACGATTGGAAGCTTAGAAACATCTTTAAATAAAGATAAAATTCCTAGTTTTGGGTCAAATATTGCTCCGAATGTTGTAGGAAGCGCTGCCCAAGCATCGCTAAAGCTTACAGTGTTAGCTGTAGTAGTTACACCCATAGGGATTCCTATTAAAGTTGTTATTATTATACTGATTAATATAGCTCCTTTAACTTTTAATATTAAGAGAACTAATGTAAGAGCAAGTCCTATTAAGAATAACCAAAGTACAGGAGTATTAAGATGTGCCATAGCAGGTGGTGCCATTTCAGAGAACTTAAAAACTCCTACATTGCATAAACCTATGTAAGCTATAAATATCCCTATACCTCCGCCAATAGCATTTTGCAAGCTGCGAGGTATAGACTTGATTATATGTTTACGAATT
>DCPV01000248.1 GCA_002323775.1 Firmicutes bacterium UBA1535
GTGGATTGAACTTCGGCAGATGATTAGTCTGCTAGTTGTTTCTAAAGGCTTTTTTGATACAGAAACCGCTGAGAACAATACTTATTTAACCTATTATCCTAAACTAAAAATTAAAGTGAAACACACGACTGGTCAATTATTGATTGAAGAGCCAATTGATGGTGAAAAGTATATGGCCCAATTTGCGAATGGTGATTTTGATCAAAGTGTTGAAACAGCTTTATTAGCTGACCGACAAACAACTGAATTTATGAAAAATAAAATGATTAGTACGTTTGCGTTTGAACCGATTAAGTTTAGACGGCAGTTATTGGCATTACAGCCACAAAAAGGTCGGTTACAACTTGCTAAGGGCATTGATTGGAAATATGACACATTCTATAATGCGTTAATTTCTGGAAATGTTGGTACAGGTAAGTCCTATACGATATTTGCTGTTTTAGGACAACTACTGCAATTAACAAAGTATGTTGATATTATTGACCCCAAGCGTTCTGACCTAGCTAGTTTGAAATATATTGATGCCTTAAAAGGCAGAGTACACAGTACGCCAACCGAAATCAATCAAGCCGTTATTAAGTATTATCAAAATATGATGGCACGAGCTGAAAAGATGGAGAAGATTAAAGCAACCGGTAAGATTGGAACTTATAAGGATTATCATTTTGATCCATGCTTCTTAGTGTTTGATGAATTTGGTGCCTACCGAGAAATGAATGACCGGCTATCATTCAGTGATCCCGCTTATGAAGCTTATCAAACTGCCATGTCTAATCTCAATGAGATTGCCATGTTAGGTCGTGAATTAGGATTTTATCTCATTATTGGCATGCAACGACCTAGTGCAGATAGTTTACCAATGGCCATTCGTGGACAACTGAATTTACGGATTAACATGGGCGTGCCGACACCAGAAATTGAAAAAATGGTGTTTCCAGATAATGACAAACAACTTCGTCCATTATCTTCAAATCTAAAAGGGTGGGGCTTTATCAAAGTAGGAGATAGTCAGGTGCGTGCTTTTTTTGCACCAGAAGTGCCCAAAGAGTTTAACTTGCATCAATGGTTAAGTGAACAGATTAGAAAACGGGGACAGGTATGAACTTACGAGAAAGAAAAAGCAACGCAAAAATTAATTGAAGTCGTGAGTTAATAAAATTGGTCTAAAAAGTATTAGTTTGTGAAAGTCACCAATTCAACGACTTTGTGAAACTAAAAGATAGTGTTTTGAGTGGCTTGTGAATTTTGCTATTTCACAAACAAAAAACAGGCTCTTGAAAGCCTGTCTCTGCGTTACTTTGTATAGCCTATCTTATGTTAACTTTGATTGGTATACCTATACTATGTTAATTAAAACTATCTATCCATTGTTTAGCTTGGCCATAAGGATCATTTGTCTGTATGTCTGGAACAATTGGATCATTAACATATAATTTATTTCTACTATCCTTTACCCCAGCAGTTGTTAAGTACATGGTTGTTCCTGTATATAACGAAAAAGAACGATTAACACTAGTAAAACTGGCACTGTTTTGACCAAAAAACTTAACTTTTGAAACCTTCTTAAGGGCTAGGGCAGTCATTTCTCCTGAACTACCGGTTTGTTTATTGATGATTACTGCAACCGGTACATTTGTTAGTTTTATATTATGATTCAAATCAATTGATGCTCCTCCAGCATTAATGGTACCGTTTTTTAAGGATATTCTCTCACTGGTACCATCGGGGGAAACAAAAGAAAGAATATTACCATCTGGTATTATTGATGAAATACCAAGTATCATAGGTGACATATCACCACCATTGTTATTACTTAAATCAATAATAATACTTTTAATTTCGTGCTTATATTTAAATAAAAAATCGTTGATTTTGTTAGCATATTCGTTGGCTTGTTGTGTATTTCCTTGAAATTGTGGTTCATGAATTGTAACTAGACCGTTATCATTAATGATTGTTGGTTCTTCATAATGTTCTGTTTCTGTGGTTATTTGTTTTGTGGTTACAATTTGAGAATGTTTTCCTCCTGCAACTTTTATAATTTTTTGGAGGATTGCATCAGCTTCATCGTAATTATGTACAGAGTGCATATCTACTAAAGCTTTTTCCTCAGTTTTTTGCCATGCCTTACTATTAGTGAAATAGCCATAAGTATTCATTTTCTTTATTGCAATTTTTCCATATCTTTCTGGTGAAGGAGGTAACAGATAAAAATTAATATTAGGACCATAAATGTAAATTACCATTATAACTGCCAGAATGAAACAAGCAAAAATACTTGCGATTATCGTGAACCATTTTTTCATGTATAAAATTCTCTCTTTTTGAAATATAAATGCTTTAAAAGCACTTAATTTTAATTTTAACACTAAAATAATTTGCATAAAACACTCTACGATTATTCTTTTAGTTACGAGAAAAAATTAGAATGGAGAAATTATTATGACATATCATGCTAGAAGTCCTGACACAAATACTGGTTATTAACATATATTTATTTTTGATTATTAGAAAGAGTAGGGAAAAAATATGACTTTTGACGTTAAAAAAGTACAATCACTATCAGAACAATCAATTGCTGATTTAAAAACAATTGAGAAACTAGGAGATTTAGAACATCTCTCACAGCTTAGTGATGAATTGAAACGAATTCTTGCTGATGGCAATTTAGAAGAAATTAGTCCGATGTTGCCACCTTACATTACAGAAATTCGGAAGAATATTGGGTTCTTATTAGGCAACTATAAGTCGATTCGAACTCATGCAATCAATCGTGATAAAGAGTTAAATGCACTGTTGGATCAACTTTCACGGATCAAGTAAATAGGTAACGTAAACAAGTTGATCGTCTAATTCCTAGATAGTCAACTTGTTTTTGTACATAGTGCTTGCTGGAGTAGAGTGGTTCGACCGACCGGGAGAGCCAGTGCCACGCCCTGCCCTTAGCGGAGCGTAAGAGGGCAGGGTGCGTGGTCGCGGTTAAACACGAATGACCATGAGTGTCAGCGACTGGCACGGACTCTGCTCAAGCAACCACAAAAAAGGCTTTAACCCCCAGTTACTAACAGGGGGGTTAAACCGGTAAAAACGCTGAAAGCGACAACCCAATATGGGGAACAAACGCTGATATGAAGCCATTTAGATTGAAAAACAAAAATGTCTCTTTGAAAGTATCAAATGGGACATTTTGGGAAAGGATAGCCGATATGATAACGATTAATAATGAACCAAAAGCTTATATGCCTGTTTTTCTAGGGACAACGCAACATAGTTTACGATTATCGTTGGAAATGCTTATCATGGTCGGTATGAAACTGAATGATGAAATTATTGAGACTTATAACGTGACTGTCTCTGCTATTGAATTAGGACATTTGCCTAATATTGGTAGTGGGATTGCAATTGATGAAATTACTGGTAGTGAATTATCAGGCTTCAAAGCAAAAATTAGGCAGTCTGATGCAAAATTACAAGGCAACGTCTCGACTGAACTAAAAAAATTAATTGAGTTAAAAAACGTTGGTCGATACCAACTGTTGAAAGGACAAAAAGTTATGACACAAGAATTAAATGTTCCAGAACTATCAAAGAATAATTTGATATTGATGCGACAACTACTTGGGGTAACCCAACAAGAATTAGCAGCCGCAATGGATATGAGTAGAAAAACAATTAATCGATTTGAGATTGGAGAGCAGAAAATATCAGATAAATTTATTAACAAACTGCTTTCGGTTTACCCACAATTATCTGAAGCTATTGAAGTTCAATTTGATTGGGTTTCGTTGACGTTTCCAGATTTAACTTCAAAGCAAGTAATCGCTGATGTGTTGAGATTACAAGAAAATCTATTTTTAGAACGTCCTACATCACAAAACTTTTATACTCGTGAAATGGCATTTGCTGGCGAAAAGAATATTTACATACAGGACTTTGCACCAGTGAAAAACCCAGAAACACAAGCAGTGGATCAAAAATTTGGGACAACACTTTATTTGACTGGTAAAGGCACAAGACTGTTTGAAAAAGCGCTACTTGAACAAAATATGAATTGGCGTAACTTTTTTGAGAAAGCACGACAGTATCGGGGGCATCTCACACGATTAGATATTGCGATTAACGATAAATGGGGTCTGCTAGATATGAATGAGCTAGTTAAAGCTGTGCAAGAAAAACGGTTTTGGAGCAAATCTAAGTCTTATGCAGTTCATGGCAACGTAGATGCCGGCTGGACGGTTGATTTTGGTAAATCGCCTTTCGTTATCCGTGCTTATGATAAGCACAAAGAACAAGCCAATAAAGGTTATGACACTGATGTAAAAACTCGTGTGGAATTAGAATTGCATCAAGACAAAGCAGAGTATGTACTTGATGAGTGGCTTAATCATGATAAGAAATTGGTGGATATAACCTTTGATATTTTGTATACCTATTTGTGGTTTACTAATGAGCCGATAGATGCACAAAAGCTAAAATCAGATAAAGTGCGTGAAGTGATTGAGCAAACAGTTGAGCCAATGCCTGCTTGGTCTTTGTTGACAGCTTTAGGAAATCGAATGAAATTTGTTAGGCAACCAAAAAAGCAAAGTGTGGAACGCATTGAAAAATGGGTCTTACAGTCGGTTGTGCCTAGTTTAGCAGTATTGAAGAAAACAGGACATTGGCATGAAATTATTGAAGCGATCAATAGTGTTGAGTTGTCGGCAGAACACCAAAAATTGGTAGAGGCTAATTTGGTAAATGCAATTACAAGCGCAAAAAATGTTTTGCATCAAGGTAATATCAATTTTGATAAGGAAAAGGAAAAGTATGATGAAGAAACAGCAGAATTTGAGAAAAAAGCCAACTTACCATTTTGAGAATACTATGGTTAAGATAAATCAGGTGCTTGTACGGTATCTTATTCAAATATTTAAGAAAGGCGCATGACAATGTATAAAGCAGTAGGCTGGAATTCACAGAATGAGTACTTGATTGCTAATACGCTAGCAGATGTGATGCGCAAGTTACAAAAGGAATATCCAGCACCTAGACGTACTTCTAGAGGTATGAGTACCCAACAAATTTATAGTGAACCATTACGAATTATTGATGAAACTGGCAAAGACTAACAGTATTTACCCTAAAAAATTTAGAGTGTTTAACTTTTGACTAAAGGAACATGTGTTCGTATAAAGGTTATA
>DCPV01000037.1 GCA_002323775.1 Firmicutes bacterium UBA1535
ACTATATACAATTTTGAAGAAAAAATCTAATGCTTGAACCCAACCTTCTTTACTATCTCCAACAACTATCTTGGCAGTATTATTTTTGTGGAATTCAAGACTTGTGCTGTCCTCACGACTTTCTGAATCCACAGGGCTGTAGTCCTCGTGTATAATCATATAATTGCTTCTAAGCTTTGGCAGCTTCTCTACATCTGATTTTAAAACTCTTACTCCAACTCCGGAGCCTACCATAAGCAAATAGAACAAATCTTTAAATGCGTGATAATTATCAATAACCTCAAATGCACAGTTATAATTTGCTATAGGATAGTTATAAGCTACAGAGGTTCCTCCTACCCAGAAAGTTCTTCCGGACAAAAATTGTCTTAGGTTGAATATGTTATCGTATAAAGCCTCTGCTTCTTCTTTTGTTGTAGGAACTAGGCTGCAATTGTACTCAACAGCTCTCCTTACTGTTTCCCACCAGTATTCTCTCCTTCTTTCATCATCCAGCCATCTCGAATAAGTTCTATAATAAACAAAGCTGCCCAACTGGTTCATAGGATTTTCTTTATGTTTGTATTTGCTTATAAATTCCTCTGTAAGAAGTTTGAAATCTCTCCTTTTTCTTTTATCTCTCGATTTATCTCTTTCATATCTATATAGTATGTATTTTTTTGCTACATCTTTTCGTCTGCTCTCCATGAGCCTGTCCTCAACCATATCCTGTACAAGCTCAACTGGTATAGGGAACTTCTTATCCTCTATCTCTTTAGCAATAGATTCTGATATTTCTCTTGCAATATCCAAATCAACCCCCACCTTAGTTTCCTTCATAGCCTTAACTATGGCATCTTCGATTTTAGATACTGTAAAATCCGCTAAAATCCCTGTTCTTTTTAATATTTTCGACATACTGCACCTCTTAGAAAATTAGATAATAGATTTAAAAATTGAATGGAATTTTCAATTTATATAAAGTTTCTTATAATTTTTGTATACAACATATTGTAGCATTGTTATAAATACCTGTCAAGCAAATACTACATATAGTATTTGGCATAAAAATTTAAAATTGGTTAAAATGCTTTATATTTTAATATGTCCAAGTAAAAAATAAAATATGTTAAGAAATTTTAATATTATTTAAAAACTTCTTAACATATTTTTATTATTTTAATTTTCAAATCCTTACAATCGGGAAGAATAAAGTCCTCCCGCATAAATCATTACTCTTTTTAATTATAGACCAAGCCAATTTATAAGACTCATAGTATCCTTAAAGCAACTTGACTTTAAAAAATCATCCTCGTATTTTTCTGAGCACATCATCGGATGCCTGCTAATATACTTTTCTCCATCTACAATATATTGAGCCTTATCCTCTGCCTGCTTACCCCATAAAAACCAGCTTATATCCTTATTTTTTGTTGAAATAAATTTAAGTAAATTTATACTAAAATCTTCCCATATGTCTATATGACTGCCTGACTTTCCTGCTTCTACACTCAGATAAGTATTGAGCATTAAAACGCCTTGCTTCTCCCAAGACTTAAATATCTCACCAGGTGCTAATATATTAAATTTACCGGATTTTATTTCTTCCTGTATTGTTGAAAATTTTCTGATTTCATTGTAATTCTCTACATTGTTATAATTTTTATGAATCAATCTAATTATATTTTTAAGAGAGACTTGTCTAAATTTATCGTTCCAATCATGTAAATCTCCAACCTCAAAGGATCTTCCTGTAGCTCTGCCCTTTTCAGGATATGGATCCTGTCCTAAAATCACAACCTTTATACTGTTTAAGTCATTGTTTAGAAATCTTAGGACATTCTCAGGCTCAGGATTTATATTATCACCTATTTTCACATCTATGTCATGTAATTTGTTCATAGTTTCTTCATTTAAAAATTCACTCCATGATGAGTGGAAAGTATTAATTAGTCGCATCTCTTTTCTCCAATATAATTTGTTTACTTAGATAGCTTAACACAATCCTGACAATAATACAAATAATTATTTAGCTTTATTTCTTTGAATTAATTTAACAATTTCAACAATCGGAATTACACACAATGCAAGTAACATTGCAATACTAAACTCAAGCATGTTTATATGTTCAAGTCCAAAAGCATTAGATAAAAACGGTACATACATAACAGCTATTGTAAGAGCCATTCCGCCTACTAAAGAAGCATATAAGTATTTATTATGTGTCTTTAATGTAAATATACTTTTATGAGAGCTTCTCATGTTAAATGCGTGGAATATCTCTGACATATTCATTGTTAAGAATGCCATTGTCATACCATCGGCACTATTTGCAATCTCCCATACACCACTTTCAATATAGTGTCCTATAAAGTATGCTGCAAGTGTTAATATTGATACCATTACACCTTGATATATAGAATTAAAGCCTACACCGCCGGCAAAGATACCCTCTGACTTTTCTCTTGGTCTTCTGTTCATAATTCCCGGTTCAGCTGGTTCCATACCCAATGCTATTGCAGGGAATGTATCTGTTATCAGGTTAATCCACAAAAGATGAGCCGGTCTTAATATTACAAAATTCAAAATAGATGCTACAAATATACTAATAACTTCACTTAGGTTACTTGAAAGTAAGAACTGTATAGCTTTACGGATATTGTCATATATTGTTCTTCCCTCTGAAACAGCACCAACTATGCTCGCAAAATTATCATCTGTCAATACCATATCAGCAACATTTTTTGTTACATCTGTTCCTGTTATCCCCATACCTATACCGATATCGGCTGTTTTAATGCTTGGAGCGTCATTTACTCCATCACCCGTCATCGCTGTGACAAAGCCATTTTCTTGCCATGTCTTAACTATACGCACCTTATGCTCAGGCTGAACTCTGGCATAAACACTGTAATTTCCTATAACCTTTTTAAATTCTTCATCTGAAAAATGGTTAAGCTCTGCTCCAGTTATCGCCTGTGTTGGATCAGTTATTATCCCGAGCTCCATAGCTATTGCAATTGCAGTATCCTTATGGTCCCCTGTTATCATTATAGGTCTTATACCTGATTTTTTACAATCCTTAACTGCTTCATACACTTCTGGTCTCACAGGGTCTATCATTCCTGCTAAACCAACAAATATTAAATCATTTTCCAAAGCCTCTGCCTCATACAATGCAGGCTCTGTATCATGAGGTTTATATGCCACAGCCAAAATACGCAATGCTCTATCTGCAAAGGATTTATTTGTTTTTAAGATATTGTTCATATCTTGTTCACTTATTTTTCTTATATTACCATTATCAATGATTCGTGTACAGCGTTTTAACACTTCATCAGGAGCACCCTTTGTATATTGAATAATTCCATCTTTTGCATTGTGAACTGTACTCATCATTTTTCTTGAACTATCAAAAGGAGCTTCTCCAATACGAGGTTCTTCTTCCTTTAATTTGTTTTTATTAAGATTTAATTTATTGGCATAATTTACCAAAGCAACCTCTGTAGGCTCTCCAACCGCAGAACCGTTGCTTTCAAGCTCTGCGTCACTCGCAAGTGCCATTGCTCTTGCCAAAAATGCTTCATTATCTCCATAGTGGTCAACTACTGTCATTTTATTTTGAGTTAATGTACCTGTCTTATCACTGCATATTACCTGAGCGCATCCAAGAGTTTCAACAGCTGTCAGCTTTCTAATAATAGCATTACGCTTTGACATATTAGTTACACCAATAGATAAAACTATTGTAACAACTGTAGCCAATCCCTCAGGTATTGCTGCAACAGCCAAGCTTACAGCTACCATAAATGTATTCAGAATAGTTTCCATTTCTAAATTTCCGGCACGGAACAAGCTAAATGCAAATACAAATGCACATATGGCGATTACTCCATAGCTTAATGTTTTACTTAGTTGTCCAAGCTTTATTTGCAGAGGTGTTTCCCCATCTTCTGCCTTTGCAAGTGCATCTGCTATCTTACCCATTTCGGTATCCATTCCTGTTGCACATACAACTGCTTTACCACGTCCGTAAACTACTGTGCTACCCATATAAACCATATTTTTTCTATCGCCAAGAGAAACTTCTTTCTTTTCTCCCATTCCAAGAATATCTATCATTTTACTTACAGGTACGCTTTCTCCAGTAAGTGCTGCTTCTTCGATTTTCATACTGGCATTTTCAATAATACGGCCGTCAGCAGGGACTGCATCTCCGGCTTCTAATATAACAATGTCACCAACTACTATATCTTCACTTTTTAATGTTACTATCTTTCCATCTCTTATAATCTTACTTGTGGCTGCTGCCATTTGCTGCAACGCCTCTATAGCCTTTTCAGCCTTGCTCTCTTGATATACACCTAAGCTTGCATTTAATATTACGACTATCATAATTATTACAACTTCTGCATATTCGCCATGACCCTGCATAACTGAGGTTATCCCTGAAACAAGAGCCGCTATCATAAGCATGATTAGCATAGGGTCTTTAAGTTCTTCTAAAAAGCGTTTAAAAATACTTTCTTTTTCTGACTCAGCCAGCTTATTTTTACCATTCTGAGCTAAACGCTTCTCTGCCTCAGCATTTGACAAGCCTCCCTCTGAACTGCCAACTTCAGATAAAACTTTTTCTGTACTTTCATTGTAAAATTTCATAATACATTTACTCTCCTTTAATTTGCCTTTTATTACTATTCCTAATTAAATTTAATCTATTCAGCTATATTAAACATTTTAATAGGATAAACAGCCGATACAATATTTTTGTTTTTTTTAATTAGCATTAGTATTATAATGTCGCTATCAGAATAATTTAAAAAGACTTGTACACAACACAAAATAAATGTATCGTGTACAAGTCTTGTTCTTTAGTTTAAGCCAGATTATAAAATAATCGTGATGATGACTTTAAACACATTCAAATATCAATATATCTTTTTACTTATCAATATAGATGCGAACTACTCCCTCGCGAAATATTCAATTAATTATATTTTATTATATATCTTTTACTTTTTCAAGGATTATTTACTAAAACTTCAAAAAATTTTAAAAATATATTTTAGATTTTAGATTTTATCAATATCTTAAGCGTAGCGTTTATCTATAAGCATAAAACCATACATTGTGGAAACTGCATGGTTTTATTGTTAAAGATATTATTTATTATAACCTTAGTTCATATCAATGTTATCAGTTTTTATAGTTTCTGCAAATGCAGTAGCTAAGTTTGCAACATTTTGCAAATTTGATGGTATGATGATTTTTGTTGATTTTCCATCCGCTACCTTTGTTAAGGCTTCAAAGCTTTTTAGAGTAATAACCTCTTGACTAATCTGCGCATCCTTTAACATCTTTAAGCCGTCAGCTTCAGCTTGACGAAGCTTAAGTATAGCCTCTGCCTCACCCTCTGCTTCTCTGATTGCAGCTTCTTTTTTAGCTTCTGCTCTTAGTATCGCTGATGTTTTTTCAGCCTCTGCTTGTAATATCACAGACTCTTTTTTACCTTCAGCAATCAAAATTGCTGATTTCTTTTCACCCTCAGCTCTTAGTATAGATTCACGTCTTTCTCTCTCTGCCTTCATTTGCTTTTCCATTGCATCTTGAATAGCAGCAGGCGGCATAATGTTCTTTAACTCTACTCTAGTAATTTTAATTCCCCAAGGGTCAGTTGCTTCATCAAGTACAGCTCTCATCTTTGTATTGATAACTTCTCTTGATGTAAGTGTTTCATCTAATTCTAACTCACCTATGATGTTTCTTAAGCTTGTAGCTGTTAAATTCTCTATAGCCTTTATTGGATTAACAACACCATATGTATAAAACTTAGGGTCAGAAATCTGAAGATACACTATTGTATCAATCTGCATTGTTACATTGTCCTTCGTTATAACAGGCTGTGGTGGGAAATCAGCTACCTGCTCTTTTAACGAAACCTTTTTGGCAATTTTCTCAATAAGTGGTAATTTAAAGTGCATACCGACACTCCATGTTCCTTGGTATGCGCCAAGTCTCTCAACAACATATGCGTGAGCCTGCGGAACAATTTTAATACTTGAAATTACCAAAACCACCAAAATTAAAACTAAAACTCCTATTAATATTTCTATCATTAATATCCTCCTATAAATTAAATTATTATTCTTTGCCTACAATAAGTTTTACACCAACTACATTTTTAATGTAAACTATTGAATCCACTTCAAGTTCTTCATCGTCATTCTCTGATCTTGCCGACCATATTTGCCCTCTTACCTTAACTGTACCATTATTGTCCAAATTGCTAATTTTTGTAATGACCTTTGCCTTTTCTCCAATTAAGCCTTCTACATTCGTTCTTATTTTCCCTACCTTTAAATATTTAGTAAATATAGGTCTGGTAAAGATCAACAGAACAATTGAAACAATGAAAAACACTATAAATTGAACTACTATACTCGCACCTAAGCTATAAAATAAAAATGATACTAAGGCGCCAATTGCAAACCATATA
>DCPV01000036.1:0-1276 GCA_002323775.1 Firmicutes bacterium UBA1535
TATATTGAAAAATCAAAATAAACGTTAATAGTTTTATTTACAAAATATATTAAAAGATGGATAATTTATTTGAAGCAATCGGAAATGGAGATAGTTATATGGACTTTCAATTTGAACAAGAACGTATTGTGTCAGCAAAAACAAAGGAATACGTTAAAGAAGCAATTAATTGTTACAATGACCATAATTATAGATCTGCCGTTAATTCTTTATATTCTGTTATGATAGTTGACTTAATCGAGAAAATTACCGTATTATCTAGCCTTTATGATGACGAGAAGGCGAAACAAATAATAGATGCTACTAATGAAAACATTGAGTATAATATTAAACATGATAAATGGATTCCTTGGGAGGGAAAACTAATCGAATCTTTACACAAGACACCTATACTCAGTTCGGAAACATTATATCAAACTATAACTGAATTAAAAAAATGGCGAAACTTCAGCTCACATCCATCATTAAATGACTTTGGTGCAAACTTAGAAACACCTGATAGGTACGTTGTTGCACACTTTTTTCATATATTGTTTAATCAATTATTTACTGTTTCTCCGTCTTTAATTGGCAACATAACCAGTAAATTCCTAGATTTTTTGGCAGAAAAACAGAGTTTATTAATTGAAAATGAAGAGAAAATGGATATATACATCAAAGATTCTTTTCTCAACAAAATGTATGATGATCAAAAAGATGAATTAGTCAAATCAATGTTTAAGTTCGTATTTATTAGTAAAACAGATAATTTTGAGAAATATCGTGATATTAATTTTAGAGCATTATGTGCAATACTAAGGACCAATCCTACCAGATACACTGATTTATTGATAAGTGACACAGTATTAATACATAAAGTTGAGCTTACAGACATAGATGAGAGAGTTAATTATTTTGAAAAATTTATAGGAAAACACAATCGTTTATATCAAGCACTATCGGAAACTCAGAAAAGTATTATAGAAAACAATTTCCAAAAAAATCTTGGAAAGTATTTGCTATATCCATTTGTGATCAATAGTGAAAATTATAAAGACAGAGTAGATGAAATTCAAAAAATTATCAAAATCGAAGGTTCTATGAGGACGGATCTAAATAAACTTTCTATAGATGGAGCTATTGATCCAGCCGATATGTTAGATTTAATTGAATGCTTCAAACTAAAAGATGAATTGCCTATCTTACATGAACTTATCATTTCAATTTTTTCGGGCTCTGAATCGTATGCACAAGCAAAAGATCTTTATTTGAAAAATATTATTTTAATTACTAATGA
>DCPV01000036.1:1327-2742 GCA_002323775.1 Firmicutes bacterium UBA1535
TTTTAATTACTAATGATTTAAATGATGATAACTGGAAATATTTACTTGAAATAGTCAATGAGAATGACCAAATACATAATTCTTTTGGTGTTGATACTTCAAATATGATTAAGCTGTATGCTGATTACTTGCAAAAAAATGACCCCACATCTACAAAAGATCTTAATGAAATAGTGCATGATCTAAAGAAGAAATATAATAAAATTTTAATTTAGAAAAATTTCAATTGTTAAATATAGCTCATGGAAATAAAGTATATAGCTTGCCTTGGTAACCATCGTCAAACGCTTCTCTCTGAATATTGTAAAGTTTTTCACACTTGATGATTGCTATGCAACATAAGCCTTAGGCGCAACTTATATGCCACTATAAGTGCTCATCTCATCGGTCTTATGATTTTTTTCAACACAGTACCAAACTGTTCTCTCTGTACCTGCGCTTGATTGATGGCTTATAATCATATAAAATTAGATTATTGGAAATAACTTTAATTTTTGATTCTCATTAATAACGTTGTCGAAGGCATTATTTTATCAATCAAGAGTATATTTTGTTTTCAATGTACAAATTGACTAGTCATTGACTGGCCTTTTTTTTTTGTGCTTTTTTGTATTCTTTAGGTTTTCTTAATAAACTAAACCTTTTTACAAAATTAAAAGCACAAGGTATGTTACAGAAGTATTTCAACTCCTATATCAAACCTTATGCTTACTATTCTACAGACTCCGGTCAAGTGCTAATTTAACAAAATATGAAAAAATACGTCTTTTTATGTCTTTAAAACGTCTATATGACGGCTCTAAATGGGATTATTTACATTTTGGTTACATCTTATCTGTTTTACCATTTCTTAAACAAATAACTGATTGGTTCGTGTTTTGTTTGAGTATTAAACGCGAAAATTAAATATACACACTAAAACACAGACGTTATTTTCAAACCTCTGGACTCATTATTTGTTATGTATTTCAATGTCGGGTATTTCAGATTAATCTATGAATTTTACGGATAAATTATGGCTAAATCGATGCAGCGATTGTGGTTTTTTGGGTGATTTCATTCATCCGTCTGACAAATTCATGTTCTGGTGTCTGATAACCAAGAACATGCCTAGGACGTCTATTAAGGTCTTTAATTGACTCTTGTAGGCGTTTTTGTGTGATTTTGGTAAAGTTATACCCAACAGGATATATGCGTCTTAATTCGCGATTTAAACGTTCGTTCGTACCGCGTTGACCTGGAGCTTGAGGATCTGAGAAATAGATCTTCTTGTTGTATGTATTTTCGACAGAATGAATAAAGTTGGTACTTGTAAATTCAATACCCCGATCGCATGTGATACTTTCACAAGCTGCAGCGAATTTTGACATGAAGGTATCTAATACTGTTTGCATATGGTAGATTGTAAAATTAAA
>DCPV01000024.1:0-483 GCA_002323775.1 Firmicutes bacterium UBA1535
ATACTGAGAATGTGCCTATAGCGGCAGTTCCTACAATGCAGGCCTTGGCAGCTAAGGTCTTTGATAATAATAGATATATCGTGCCTATACTTGATGCTAAAGCAGGCAGGATTTATTCAGGAATTTATAAGTGGGAAAATACAAGCTTGATAACTATAAAAGAGCAATTCGCTTCTGATATTGGAGAGCTTATTGATATAATCAAGAATTTAGATGGCGAAGCTGTACTAAATGGTGATGGTTCTGTTAATTATAGAGAAAATATAGAGAAAATCCTAAATAATAAGATTATTTTTGCACCTGAAAAATATAATATATTAAGTGCATCATCAGTAAACTTTATAGCTTATCAGCTAATAAAGGAAAATAAATTGATGTCTTATAACGATTTTTCGCCTGAATATCTTAGATTATCTCAGGCTGAAAGATTAGCTTGATATTAATTGATGAAGAATTTGAACAATTCTTCCATAGAGTGAACAT
>DCPV01000024.1:599-5279 GCA_002323775.1 Firmicutes bacterium UBA1535
ATTCTTCCATAGAGTGAACATAGTTCACTTTTTTATAAGAAAGGCAGTGAATTAAAATTAAAATTTCAATCAGAGAAATGAGATTTGAAGATTTAGATTCTATAATGGAAATAGAACACAACTCATTTACGATGCCATGGTCAAGAAAAGCATTTGAAGGTGAGCTTTTAAATGAATTTGCCTTATATCGTTGCTTGGAATTTGACGGTAAAATTGTTGCATATGTTGGGCTTTGGCAGGTGTTTGATGAAGGACATATAACTAATGTAGCTGTTTTACCAAGTTACAGAGGCTTAGGCTTGTCGAAGGTACTGCTTACTAATCTTTTTGAAATGTGTCAAGATAAAGGTATTACAAGATTAACTTTAGAAGTTAGAAAATCAAATGAAGTAGCCATAAAGCTATATGAAAATCTAGGATTTTTTGCTTCTGGAATAAGACCTAATTATTATTCTAAGCCTGTTGAGGCTGCTATAATAATGTGGAAAGAGTTGGAGGAGAAGAAAGGTGAAAAATTATAAAAACAGTATAAAAAAATTAACTGTAATAACATCATTAGTGACAGTTTTATTGCTAGGCTCAGTAGCCTGCATAAAATTGGAGGCTAATAATGAAGACCCAAATAATGATATTGGAAGTGTAGTAGATAAAAACAATAACAACAATAATAATAGTAACAATAATAACAACGACAGAGCTTGTGAAAGCAATAATGAAAATAATGGAAACACTAGCAATAACGGTAACAATAATGATGATAAAAAAGATGATAATCATGAGGTTATAGAAACTTTTCTTGACGAAAATAATTTTGTTACAAATTCAGACTCTATTGAGGTAGTTGTAAATAAAGAGCGTAACTTAAAGGAGACATATGTTCCGGAGGATTTAGTTAAAATCACAGACGTTCCGACCTTGCTTGCAAGCCCGGAAGTAAACCAACTTAGAAAGCCTGCGGCAGAAGCTTTAACTAAATTAATAGAAGCTGCTAAGGAAGAATTAAACGTACAGTTATATGCAAGATCCGGTTATAGGTCATATAAGACACAAGAATCAACATACAATGGTTATGTTAAAAATCACGGCCAAGCAGAAGCAGATAAATTTAGTGCAAAGCCTGGACAAAGCGAGCATCAGACAGGTTTAGCTATGGATATTTCAAGTGAAAGTGTTAATTTTCTGTTAGAAGAAGAATTTGGAGATACAACAGAGGGAAAATGGGTAGCTGAAAATGCTCATAAATTTGGATTTATAGTAAGATATCCAAAAGGAAAAGAAGAAATAACAGGATATCAGTACGAACCATGGCATCTTAGATATTTAGGAGAAGATTTAGCAAAAAAAGTGTATGAAAGCGGATTGACATTAGAACAGTATTTCTTTGAAAAAAATAAGGAACAATAAATTTTAAATGTAATATTAGAAACAATATTTAAAATCTTTTGAAGATTTTGATAAACTTGAAAAAGGATAATTCAGATGAAAACAATAAACATACTAGCAATAGAGTCCTCATGTGATGAAACAGCTGCTTCGGTAGTACAAAATGGGAGAGAAGTACTATCAAATGTTATTTCTTCACAGATAGAGATTCATAAAAAATATGGTGGAGTAGTTCCGGAAATAGCCTCAAGAAAACATATAGAAAACATAAGCACCGTTGTAAAAGAAGCTATATCTGAATCCAATCTTAGCATAGATGAAATAGATGCAATTGCTGTAACCTATGGTCCGGGGCTTGTAGGAGCTTTGCTTATAGGTGTAAATTATGCTAAATCTCTTGCTTATGCTTGGAATAAACCACTTATAGGGGTTAATCATATAGAAGGACATATAAGTGCAAACTATATAGAGGATAAAAGCCTTGAACCTCCTTTTGTATGTCTTGTTGTATCGGGAGGGCATACTCATCTTGTATATGTAAAGGGTTATGGAGACTATGAAATCATGGGCAGAACAAGAGATGATGCAGCAGGAGAGGCATACGACAAAATAGCAAGAGCATTAAATTTAGGATATCCCGGAGGACCAAATATAGATAAACTTGCCAAATTAGGAAACAAGGATGCGATACATTTTCCCAGAGCAAAATTTAATGAGGAAAGCTTGGATTTTAGCTTTAGCGGACTTAAATCAGCTGTTTTAAACTATATAAATCAAACAAAGCAAAAGGGCGAAGAAGTAATTGAAGCGGATGTAGCAGCTTGTTTTCAGGAAGCAGTAGTTGATGTTTTAGTAGGAAAACTCATGCAGGCAGCAAGATTAAAAAACTGTCATAAAATTGCATTAGCTGGGGGAGTTGCAAGCAATACTAGACTTAGAGAGGTCTTGCAAAAAGAGTGTGAAAACAACAATTTTTCACTATATCGACCATCCCTTATACTTTGCACTGATAATGCAGCAATGATAGGAAGCTGTGCGTTCTTTAAATACAATAATAAGGAATTTTCAGATTTTTCTCTAAATGCAAATTCAAATTTAGAAATTGGAAAAATGTAATAATTGGCGAAAAGAAAAAAATTTTTGTATGATATAAATAATATAAAAACAAGTAAAAACCTTGAATTAATAAAGTTTTTACTTGTTTTTTGTTTAGAGCTAAAGTGCATAAAAAATCTGTGAATAAAATTGTTTATAATAAATTATAATGTGAATAAAGTTATCAACAGCTGTGGATAAAACTGTTGATACTGTAAAAATAGCAAAAAGTTATCCACAGGCAACATATGTTCCGTGAATAACTTTTTGCATCGAAAATTGTCGAAATACTACTGTGCTAATAAATATTAATTCAAACATTAATTAAAGATTAATATTGGACCAAAATGTGTATAATTCTTCAATTTCAGCCTTTAAAGCCTGTATTTTTTCGTTTATTTGCAGTACGAGATTTTTGTCGTTGTATGTCGATTGCTGACATAGTTTTTCTTCTAATAAGGCAAGCTTATTTTCATTGCTTTCAATTTTTTCCTCAACATCTTTTATTTCTTTTTCCTTCTTTTTCTTTTCAGCTCTTAATTCTCTGTCCTTTTTTCTTTCTGCATTTATCTGTGTTTTTGTTCTATTTACTATAATTTCATCATCAGTTTGCTCAAGCTCCGCTTTTTTTTCGAGATAATAGTCATAGTTACCAAGATATTCAGTCAATCCCTCGCTAGTCATGTCAATTATCTTATTGCACAGCTTGTTTAGAAAGTATCTATCATGCGATACAACAAGCACTGTGCCGTCGTAATTAGATAGTGCATCCTCTAAAATCTCTTTTGAGTCTATATCAAGATGGTTTGTAGGCTCATCCATGAGAAGAAAATTAGATTCTGAGAGCATTAGCTTCAATAATGAAAGCCTGCCTTTTTCACCACCACTCAAATCACTGATAATTTTAAATAAATCGTCACCGGTAAATAAAAACTGTGCCAGTAATGACCTGATATCATAATAATTAAACTTTGGATTATCATCCCAAATTTCATCTATAACTGTATTTTCTAAGTTAAGGTGCGTTTGCTCCTGATCATAGTAGCCAATATTCACAAAATGCCCAGTTTCAACTTTTCCTGTGTTGCTTTCGATTTTCCCGGCAATTATTTTCAAAAGTGTAGATTTTCCTATGCCATTAGGTCCGATAATTCCAATTTTTTCACCCCTATAGGCATTAAAAGAAATATCACTAAAAATAACTTTTTCATCATAAGACTTGGATAAATCTTCTATCCTTAAAACATCAAGACCACTTCTTAATTTAGGAGTAAATCTAAGCTTGAGCTTTTTGTTTTCATAATTTGGACGTTCAGATTTTTTCATTTTATCAAGCGTTTTTTGACGGCTAAAGGCCTGACGAATATTTCTTTTACTGCCATAAGCGTGAAGTCTGTTTATTATTTCCTCTTGACGCTCAACTTCTTTTTCATATTCTTCAAATTTCTTTAGAGCCTGCTCTATTTCAATTTTTCTTTTTGCCATAAATTCAGAATAATTTCCGTTGTATGTTTTTATGTTTTTATTATCTAAAAGCATTATCTTATTGACTATATTGTCTAAAAAGTATCTGTCGTGTGAAATTATTATTACTGCGCCGTTAAAGCTGCTTAGGTATTTTTCAAGCCATGCTATGGCTCCAATGTCAAGATGGTTAGTAGGCTCGTCCATTAAGAGGATATCTGCTTTTTCAAGAAGAAGCTTTGCGAGCATTACTCTTGTTTTTTGACCTCCGCTAAGTATGTTTATGGGCTTTTCAAAATCATCTTCATTAAAGCTCAAACCTTTTAAAACACCTCGTATGTGACTCTTATAGCTAAAGCCGTCTAGCTCAACAAATTTTTCATTCAATACAGTGTATTTATCCATTAAACTCGTAAGCATACCATCCTCGTCATGCTCGGTAAACTTGCTGATTTGAATTTCCAATTGTCTTAGCTCGTTTTCCATAGCAATAATATCCTCAAACATAGTAAGCATTTCTTCAAATATTGTTTTATCACTTTCTATTTTAGTATTCTGCTTTAGATAGGATATTTTTTTGTTTTTAGGTATGATTATTTCGCCACTATCGTAGTCAAGCTCTCCAGTAAGGACATTAAAAAGAGTGGTTTTACCAGCTCCATTTAATCCGATAAGACCAATTTTTTCATTATCATTTATTGTAAAAGATATATTAAAAAATTGGAGATCGGAAGAGCG
>DCPV01000148.1 GCA_002323775.1 Firmicutes bacterium UBA1535
ATTTGTATTATAAATATTATTCCTATAGGGATAAGAAATAAATATATAGCAGGATTTGAAAGCCATTCTCCTATATAGAAAGCAACAAGTCCAATAACAGCAGCTACACTTGTCCCTATAAGTCTGCTTTTTCCTGCCTTGACTGTTTCTTCAACAGTTTGCTGCATACATACAACTGACGCAATACAGGCATAAAAAGCATTCTTAAATCCTAAAATTTCAAATATCAATAGATTTATTAATACAGCTGTTGCTGTTTTTATAGTTCTCATTCCCGGGATATATTTTTGTGAAAATTTTTCCCTTATCATTTATATACTACCTCATCAATATATGATAGATTTAACTTGTCTAAATTCAGCACACTATCGTATATATGTATTGAGCTTTTACTATAATAAGGCAATGTTACATCGAGGACTATTACAATATTATAATTCTTGATTTTTAAAATTACTTTTCCCGTAACTGAAATACAATAGCCTTCTGCTTCTAAACAGTGGTAGTTGTCAAATTTTATAATTAAAGGATTATCAAATATTTCATAATGATATTTGTAATTATCAACGTTTATGAATATACAATCAGTTATAATTTCATGATTTTTATCAATAGCTTCTTCGAGTACAATTTTTAGTGTATATATCAAGCCATTGGTCTCCAAACATGATAAATTGTTCTTTATATTATGGTTTTTGATTAGTTCATCAAGATAGCTTTTGTTTCTTAATTCATATATCATTACATCACTCCGTTTATTGCTCATTCTTATTAAGAAAGAGCAGTTTTTATTTTTTCACTATATACGGGTAGGGGCTCAAACACCTTATCCATTTGATGTGGAGTATGCTTGAAGCCATTTCCGTTAATAGATTCTTCATAATATTTTTTAAGTTGAGGCTTGAATTTAGGATGTGCACAATTTTCAATTATTGAGATTGCTCTTTCCTTTGGACTCAATCCTCTTAAATCAGCCACTCCCTGCTCGGTTATTATGATATGGACGTCATGCTCTGTATGATCAACGTGAGTAACAAATGGAACAATGCTTGAAACCGTACCGTTCTTTGCTGTTGATGCTGTTGTAAAAATTGTCAATGAAGAATTTCGAGCAAAATCTCCTGAGCCTCCAATTCCATTCATCATTCTTGAGCCATTTATATGAGTTGAATTGACATTCCCGTATATATCAGCTTCAATAGCTGTGTTTATTGCAATAATACCAAGTCTCCTAATTACTTCGGGATGATTGCTTATCTCCTGAGGGCGTAAAATTATTTTATCCTTATATTTGTAGATGTTTTCATAAAAATAACGTAATTTAGAAGGAGAAAGCGTAAGTGCAGTTGCTGATGCAAATTTAATTTTAGAGCTGTCAATTAAATCAAGAACAGCATCTTGAAGAACCTCCGAATATAGAGTCAGATTGTTAAAATTAGATTCCAAAAGTCCGCTTAGAACCGCATTGGCTACATTTCCTACACCTGATTGTATAGGTCTTAGCTTGTGAGTTAATCTTCCATCTTTAATTTCTTTATTAAGCAAACTGATTAAATTATTAGCCATCTGTTTAGAAATATTATCTACAGGACTGACATCTTTACCTGTATCTATTGCATCGGATATGACAATTGCAGCAATTTTTTCCTTATTGCATTTGATATAAGGCATACCAATTTTATTATTTGCTCTGACTATAGGTATAGGCTCAGTTTCAGGAGCTTTCTTAGGGCTGTATATATCATGGATACCCTCCAAAGCCAATGGCTGGGCGATATTTAGCTCAACTATAACCTTATCAGCATATTCGACTATATTGTTAGAGCATCCCACAGAAGTAGACGGAATTATATTGCCTTCTTCATCAATTGCAACAGCTTCGATTATAGCCAAATCTATTTTTCCTAAATAACCATTCTTAATCCACAAAGGAACATGACTTAAGTGCATATCGGCATATTCTACACTGCCGTTATTTATAGCATCTCTTATTTCATTATTCGTTTGATATGGATATCTTTTTTTTATTATTCCAGCACTGGCAAGCTCACCGTCAAGCTCGTCGCCAACTGAAGCACCTGTTATTAGCGTTATTCCTATTTTTTCGCCATTTTTTGCCCTTTTGGCGAGAGCCTTAGGAACAATTTTAGGATATCCCGCTGGAGTAAATCCGCTTGTTCCTACTGTCATCCCATCTCTTATAAGCTTTGCTGCATCATCTGCTGTTACTATTTTTTCGATTAAAGAATCGTCTCTTAATCTGTCTTTAAAAACTGGTTTTACTGTTTTTATTAAGTTGTTCATATTACCTCCAAATAAAATAAGACTATGTCAATAATTGTTTACGGACATAGTCAAAAAAGATATCTATTATTAACAAACAAAAACCTCTTGAATAGTCAAGAGGATAGCTTGCAAATAAAAACACAGAAATAATCTGTATAATCATAACACCTCCTATCGCTCGTAGAATTATTGTGTATATAAATAGGCAGATATTCTGACTTGAGCATCATCATTCTTTTCGTCTTCCCGATTTCTCAGTGACATTTTGAAAAGAACTCCTCTCTTACAGCGGCGGGACCGTGTGGGAATTACACCCAGCTTCCCTTTTAATTAAAGCAAAAATGCCTTAAACCTATCTATAAATATTCAATTTTATGTTACAGAGTATATCATCAGTATAAATCTTTGTCAATAAGATTTTAAGTTATACTAGAATTGCAGATTAAAGTCTTTTAAATATTGTTAAAATTATATTTTATGAATTTTTGAAGCTATGAACTAAAAGCCTTGCGTTATGTTTTTGGCTCATATCAGTACTTTGATTAAATACAGCATATAAAAATTATAGCTTTGAATATGATTTTAAAAGAGCCTAACTGTAGATTATCAACAATACTCATTGATTTATAAGATATCAGCGAATACGTAAATAGTATACAGATAGGCTTTTAATAACTATATGCTTATATTAGTGATTGCAGCTTTCCCCAGATTCTCCGCAAGAATCATGATTATGGTGTTCTTTGCAAGAACCATGGTGATGTTCTCCGCTATGAGAACATTGAACATCAGAATTATATTTTAACTTATTGGCAAGAAAATCTGCTACTGCTTCATCTGCATCGCCAACAACTCCAGCATAAAGTGTAATTCCAGCTTCTTCAAGTGCACGTTTTGCTCCTTCACCAATGCCTCCGCAAATCAGTGTGTCAACATTGACTTTTTTTAGGATATCAGCCAAAGCACCGTGGCCACTACCATTAGTGTTAATAAGTGTGGTTATTTTGACTTGATTATTTTCAATATCATAAACATTGAAACGCTCTGTATGTCCAAAATGTTGAAATATTTTACCATTTTCATATGTTACTGCTATTCTCATTATATTTCCTCCTCAATAATTCTTTATAATTTTAAGCTTGAAACTATATTATTTAGCAAATTATCTTCACATAATTCAATTGTTCCACTATCACATAGTTTGGATAGAGTAGGGTTAATTGGTAATTTATCTATGACGGATATTCCAAATTGCTTCGCTGTTTCTTCTAGTCGACTTTCACCAAATAAAGAAAAAGTTTTTCCGCAATCAGGACATATAGCATAACTCATGTTCTCTACAAGTCCGAGAATGGGAATATTCATCATTTTTGCCATTTTGACAGCTTTTTCAACAATCATAGAAACAAGCTCTTGTGGCGATGTAACAATTATAATTCCGTCAACAGGTATAGACTGAAATACTGTTAAAGGAACATCACCAGTTCCGGGAGGCATATCAACAAACATAAAGTCAATATTATCCCAAATTACATTTGTCCAAAATTGTTTTACCGTTCCGGCAATAATTGGTCCTCTCCACACAACAGGATCTGTATCATCTTGTAATAAAAGATTAATCGACATAATGTTAATTCCTGTTTTGCTTTTTATCGGAAGTATGCCTAAATCAGTTCCTGAAGCTTTCTCTTGTATTCCAAATGATTTTGGAATAGAAGGTCCGGTAATATCGGCATCAAGAATAGCACAATTATATCCATTTCGCTGCATATTTACAGAGAGTAGGGAAGTTACTAAAGACTTGCCGACGCCACCTTTACCACTCACAACACCAATTACTTTTTTTATTCGTGAGAGTTTATGTGGTGCTTCTAAAAAATCATCTTTTTTACGTTGATCGCAATCAAGCTTACACTCTGAGCATTTATTGTTGCATGTTTCACTCATTACTTTCATCTCCTTTTTTTATTTCTTTAGGGCATTGTTCATTGCAATATTTATGGCGACAGCACTGTCCACCGCACCTTTCCTTGCATTCACAAATACGATATTCTCCGCCCTCAATTACAAGGGATAGTCCATTGACTATACATTCTGCCAATTTTTTTCTTGCATTTGTATAAATAGATTGTGTAGTTGTTCGTGCAACTTCCATTTGATTAGCACATTGCTCCTGCGTCAAGCCCTCTAAATCAATTAGACGAATTGTTTCATACTCATCCACTGTCATTTTAATTATATCATTGTGTATTCCGTTTTCCGGTCCAAAATTAGTGCAGTGAGGCATTTTGCATACTCTCCGCCACTTTATAGGTCTTGGCATAATATCACCTCCAATAGTAATTGCAGATGTAAAAAAGAGGGTTTAATTATTGACATATGTCATTTATGATTATAAACTCGTTTATGACATATGTCAATAATTATTTTAACTTTATTAATATCAATTTTCTGTTAAAAAATTAGTTTATCCTATTGAGACTGTATTAATTCAATATTTTCTGCTCAAAAAATGGGTGAATTTAAACAAATAAAGCATATGCCATTATTTAACAAATATTAACAATTCCTAGAATTAGCAAAAAAACCTTGATTTTCAATATTTTTGTGATATACTATAAATATTAAAATTTATCACATGATAAATTGCATCGCTGAATTCTTAAATTCCTTTTGAGAAACGGGGGAACCAATTTTTTTGGGGTGAATCATATTGAGGGGCTATTCCTTAGTCCTAACCCGACAGCTAACCTCGTAAGCGCTATAAGGTAGTCATATTATGCTAATAGATGGAGACTATTCTTTCTAGTCTATCTATCAAATGAGCGTCTATCGCCATTTTAACAACAAATGGATCTTTAAAAAATATTTTTAAAAAAGTTCCTTAAGAAAAAAATTTTTTCAATGACTTCACTATATCAAACTATAATATTTTTAATCATTTAGTATTTTAATATGTGCCTTTAATATATTGTAATTTTACAATTGATGCTTTTTATTTGTGAAAATAACAAATATTAGGAGGAATTTATAATGAAACAAATTTCAAAAATTTTGCTGTTATTAGCAAGTGTCTTATTGGCTTTAGCCGGATGTACAGGAGGAGATTCAGCAGATAAGGTCTCAAACAAGGAAATTATATTTGCCGATGTTGACTGGGACAGCATTAAATTTCATAATGCAGTGGTAGGAACTATAGCTAATGAGCTATGGGGATATGAGTGGAAGGAAATACAAGGCTCAACTCCTATAACGCAGGAAGCGTTAATGCAAGGAGAAATAGATGTACATATGGAAATATGGTCTGATAATCTTACAAGTTATGATGAGGACCTAGCAGCCGGCAGATTTAAGGAACTGGGTGTCAATTTTGATGACAACTATCAAGGCATTTATGTTCCAAGGTATGTTATAGAGGGTGATGCTGAAAGAAATATAAAGGCTGTAGCTCCGGATTTAAAATATATATGGGAATTAAAAAATTATCCAGATGTATTTAAAGATGATGAAAATCCTGAAAAAGGCAGAATATATGGAGCTATACCAGGTTGGGAGGTAGATGAAATATTATATAACAAATATTTACATTATAAGCTTGATGAAAACTTTGTATATTTCAGACCAGGCTCTAGTGCTGCTTTAGCGTCAGTTATAACAAGAGCATATGAAAAAGGTGAAGCAATAGCAGCGTATTATTGGGAGCCGACTTGGCTTTTAGGTCAGCTTGATATGGTTCTTTTAGAAGACGAGCCTTATGATGCCAATACTTATAAAGATGGAAAGACCGCCCTTCCTGCAGTAAGAGTAACAATAGGAATAAGCAATAAATTTGCAGAGGAAGGCAATGAAGAATTGATAGAGCTCTTGAAAAAATATAGAACTTCAAGTAAATTAACCTCTAAAGCATTGGCATATATGCAGGAAACTAATTCGGATTATGTTAAAACAGCAAAGTGGTTTTTACAAGAAAATACTGAATTAATAGATTCGTGGTTAAATACATCTGATGCTAAAAAAATAAAAGAATTTTTAAGTAAATAATGGGGGTGAGTGAATTATGAATTGGATATATAACTTTCCATTTAGACTCCCTTTGAATTTAAAAGCAATAGATAGTGCTGTCAGGTCCTTTAGTGTTAAATACGACGCTTTCTTTGGAGTTATTACAAAGTCTTTGTCAAGCTTAGTAGGGATGATAAACAAGGCACTTGAATTTATACCTTGGTCTGTTTTTATACTTTTTATAATAATAGCCACATGGAAAATTTCTGGGAAGATCAGCAAGAGTATATTATATGGTGCATTATTATTTTTGATAGGTATATCAGGCTTATGGGCGTTGATGATTGAAACCTTATCTATCATAATAGCGTCTGTTTTTATTTCACTGTTATTAGGATTTCCAATAGGAATACTCGTATCTTCAAGTAATAGAGCAGATAGAATAATTCGTCCTATTTTAGATACTATGCAAACCATGCCTGTATTCGTATATTTGATTCCAGCTATGCTGTTCTTTGGTTTAGGGAAGCCTCCCGCTGTAATTGCTACTACTATATATGCTATAGTTCCCATGATACGTTTGACTAATCATGGAATAAGGCAGATTGATAAAGAAGTGGTGGAAGCCTCTGTATCCTTTGGCTCTACAAAGCTTCAATCGCTTATAAAGGTACAGATACCACAGGCGTTGCCGACAATAATGACTGGAGTTAACCAAACATTGATGATGGCGATGTCAATGGTAGTTACTACATCTATGATTGGTGCTTCAGGTCTTGGGATGGAAGTAATGCTTGGAGTAAATCGTATCGAAATTGGAAGGGGACTTGTATCAGGTTCAGCGGTAGTTATTATAGCAGTTATATTGGATAGACTTACACAAGGAATGATTAGGCGTAGTGAGGTGAATGCAGATGGATAATAATAAAGAGTATATATTGAGTGTAAAAAATGTTTCTAAGCTATATGGAATGGATAAAATCAAAGCTATCGAGATGAAAAAGAAGGGCGTTGATAAGGACGAAATATATAAAAAGACTGGAGTTACAATTGCTCTTTGGGATATAAACTTAGAGGTTAAAAAAGGAGAGGTATTTGTAATTATAGGACTATCAGGCTCTGGTAAATCTACCTTGATACGATGCTTTAATATGCTTAATAAGCCAAGTCACGGTAAGATTTTATTCAAAGGAAATGATATAGGCAGGTTTAATAGAAAAGAGCTTAAGGAGTATAGAAGAAATAAAATTTCTATGGTGTTTCAACATTTTGGTTACATGTCACAGAGAAATGTGTTAGAAAATGTGGAATATGGACTAGAAATA
>DCPV01000270.1:0-5179 GCA_002323775.1 Firmicutes bacterium UBA1535
TGTAGCTTCTGAGCAGGGTAAAAAGGTTCTTAAGTATGAAACTGGTATAGAGCTTGAAGCTCAAATGGAAATTTGGAAAAAAATAAATAGTGAAATACATTTAGAGGATAATGACAATTTGTTTTCTCCTATAGCTAGCGGATCTTTTGGAGCTGATAAAATGATAATTGTACCATGCTCAATGTCGACACTGGCTGAAATATCCAACGGTATAACAAAAACACTTCTAATTCGAAGTGCTGATGTTCTGATTAAGGAGCGAAAAAAACTTGTTTTAGTGCCAAGAGAAACTCCTTTATCCTCTATACATTTGGAAAACATGTTAAAATTGTCTAATATAGGTGTGACAATTTTACAAGCGACACCAGGATTTTATAATTTTCCTAAGACAATGGATGATTTAATTAATTTTGTTGTTGGAAAAGCATTAGATAGTTTAGAAATTAATAATGATACTTATATAAGATGGGAAGGTAAAAAATGAAAAGAAATAGTAAAATTTTAATAGTATTGCTTATAGCAATTATGTTATTTACAGGATGTAGTAAATATTTTGTGAATGATAAGAACAAAAATAATTCAAAAAATGATGATGTTAAAAATGTAAAGACGGTAATTCGCATAGGCATGATGTCATCAACGGACGTAATTCCTTATGTATTAATTAATGAAAAAGGAATTGCAGATAAATATAATATTGATTTGCAATTAGAGGTATTTACTTCTGCTAAGGATAGAGATGCTGCTTTACAGGCCGGAGAACTAGATGGAGTATTGACTGACTATATAGGTGTATGTATGTATCAAAATGCTGGATTTGATGTTAGAATAACTGGTATAACTGATGGAGATTACATATTGGTTTCAGGAAAAAACACAGGAATTGAATCAATGGATACTATAAAAGGCAAAAGCATTGCAATATCTGAAAATACTTTGATAGATTATACATTAGATTTGATATTAGAGAAAAATAATATGAAAACTGATGAAGTCGTAAAAGAAATTGTTCCTAGAATTCCAGATAGATTAGAGCTATTACGCAATGATAAAATTGATTTAGGCTTATTGCCGGAGCCTTTTGCAACTTTAGCAATAAAGGATGGAGCAAAATCACTTGGCAGTGCAAATAAATTTGGCTTGTATCCAGCGGTTTCTGCATTTACAAAAAAATCCTTAGATGAAAAATCAGAGGCTATAAAAAATCTTTATAACGCTTATAATGAAGCAGTAGAATATATAAATAAAACAGATATAAATGAGTATGATGAAATAGTTATAAAAGCTGTTGGTTATCCAGAAGAAATGATTGGTAAGCTTGATAACAAAGAGTTTAGAATTAGCAGTTTGCCATCTAAGGAAGATGTAGAAAAAGCAATTAAATGGGCAGTTGGCAGAGGACTGTGCAAGGATTCTTTGACATATGAACAAATGGTTTTTGATGTTAGTAAATAGTAATTTATATTAATTAATATATTTCATAAGACTTTGGGAGTAAAAAAAATCAATCGATATTTTTACCCTGAGGTTGATTTTTAAATTAATTTTAAGGAGTTGCCATTGGCAATTCCTTTTATTGAAGACATTTTATTACTTATTATAATTTGGAGGATTTTTATTATGCCTGATGGTATTATTCTTAACAATTTATGTGTAGAATATAAAACAAAAAAGAATAGTTTCCCTGTTATTTGCAATTTGTCGCTAAAAATAAATAAAGGTGAAACCTTGGCTATATTAGGTCAATCAGGATGTGGTAAATCAACATTAGTTAACACTCTTTCCGGCATGATAGATATCCATAGCGGAAGTGTAAAATTTACAAATGCTGGCGTAGAAGATAGTCTAAATTGTAAAAAACACAGAATAGGAATTATACCGCAAAAATCTGCTTTGCTACCGTGGAAAACAGTAGAGGCAAATACAATTTTACCTCTTAATATTAGAAAAGAAAAAGTATCTAGTGAAAATAAAATTAAATTTGATACCGTATATGATGCACTAGGAATTAAGGATATATTAAAAAAGTATCCTACGCAAATAAGTGGAGGACAAGCAAAGCGTGCATCTATAGCACAAACTTTTATACAAGAACCTGATTTATTATTAATGGATGAGTCTTTTTCGGCACTTGACGCTATAAATAGAGAAGAAGCTTGGGAGCTATTTCTCCAAATATGGAAAAAAAGTAAGCCTATAACCATATTAGTTACTCATAGCATAGAAGAAGCCCTATATCTTGGGACTAGAATAATTGTGATGGGTGCACACATGGGAGAAATTAAATACGAGAGTGACAATCCGTTTTTTGCCAAGCTAAATCCAGAGGATATTAACTATTTAAGCTTAAAAAATAAGCTTCATAATCAATTAAGAAATGACAGCGAGGTGCAAAGATAATGAAAATGTTGAAAAAAGCCTATGTTTTTTTACAAGGTTTCTTATTGGTAAACTTGCTCTGGCTTGTTGCTTCCTTGATAATGAATACAAATGTAATACCAAGTCCATTGCTTGTTTATAAAAATTTTAGTAATATTATAAATAATGGGGTTTTATTCCATGTTTTTTACAGCTTAAAAAGAGTAGGGCTAGGACTATTGTTTTCTACTGCTGTAGGGCTATTTGTAGGGATTTTAATGGCAGTATCTGACAGATGGAATAAAATATTAAATCCAATTGTTTATTTTAGCTATCCTATACCAAAAACAGCACTTTTGCCAATAGCTATGATTTTATTAGGTATGAGAGATGGCTCAAAGGTGCTGATAATGTTTTTAATAATGGTATTTCAAATTATAGTTGCTGTAAGAGATGCAGTATTAAAAATCGATGATACAATGTATCAAGTATTAATCTGCTCAGGTGCAAATAAACTGCAAATATTAAAGCATGTAATTATACCAGCGATGCTTCCAGATTTGTTTACAAGCATAAGAATATCTTTAGGAACTGCGGTTTCAGTACTGTTTTTTGTAGAGGGATATGGTACAAAATATGGAATGGGATATTATATAGTTAATGCGTGGTCAAGGATTAATTATATAGATATGTACGCCGGGATAATAGTTATATCAGTAGTAGGTTTTTTATTATTTGCTCTTGTAGATTTAATTTCAGGATATGTTTGTAAATGGAGTAATTAGCAATTTTAGATAAACTATATAAAAGGGAAGAAGCTTTCCAATTCGGACTTTCATATGGCTGTTATATTAGCGGTTAAAAATCGCAATATAACAGCTTTTTTATAGCAATATAATTTACCTTCATCTTAATGAAATCTTAATGCTGTTCTTTATATATTAACACCGATTTAATATCCATTATGATAAACTTCAAATATAAAAACATGGAGGTAATTATAATGGATGTTTTAATGATTGGGATACTGGCTATTTCTTTTGGCGTTATTTGCTTATTTGCACATTGGTGTGATTTACAGATTAAAGTTAAAAAAGGAAATGACAGGATGGGGGTTTTATAAATGATATTTTTAGGGATTGTAATTCTAGCATTGTTCGTTTATTTATTATATGCTCTTGTTTATCCAGAGAGATTATAGAAAGAGGGAGGCAAAACAAAATGCTACAAATACTTTTAACTTTAGCGATATATATTGTCTTGGTTATTCCGGTTGGAATTTATATGTATCATGTGACAACAAACCAAAGGACTTTTGCAGAGCCTATATTTAATAAAGTGGATAATTTTATATATTCAATATGCAAAATAGACAGAGCCGGAATGAATTGGAAAAAATATACATTCAGCTTTATAACCACTAATGCGGTGATGATTTTAATAGGATATCTTATATTAAGATTTCAGGGCTCTTTAATGCTAAATCCGAATAATATTGGAAAAATGGAGTCAACTTTATCCTTTAATACTATCATAAGCTTTATGACAAATACAAATTTACAGCACTATTCAGGTGAATCGGGATTATCCTATTTAAGTCAGATTATGGTCATAATATTTTTGATGTTTACATCAGCCGCATCGGGATTTTCTGTATTTATGGCATTTAGCAGAGGTATTTCCGGCAGAGGAAATAGTTTAGGCAATTTCTATGAAGATATGATAAGAGTTACTACAAGAATTTTGATACCAATAGCTTTTATAGTCGCAATACTTCTTGTTAGCCAAGGTGTGCCTCAAACGCTGGATGCAAATACTACAGTTACTACGATTGAAGGAAAGCTGCAAGATATTGCACTAGGTCCAGTGGCAGCATTGGAATCTATAAAACAATTAGGTACTAATGGCGGAGGATTCTTTGGTGCAAATTCAGCAGCACCATTTGAAAATCCAACAGTTATATCAAACATAATAGAAATTATAGCTATGATGCTTATGCCGGGTGCATGTGTTATAGCGTTTGGTAAAATGGTAGCAGATAAAAAAGCTAAAAATAAAGAGAAAACTATCTTTGGGAAACAAGGAGCAGTGATATTTATAGCTATGTCTATTATTTTTATAGTAGGTTTACTTGTATGCTTTTACGCTGAAAAGACTGGTAACCCAATACTTGGAAAAATTGGATTAAATCAGAGTTTGGGTAATATGGAGGGCAAGGAAGCAAGGTTTGGGATTGCTCAATCTGCATTGTTTACAACAGTAACCACTTCATTTACAACAGGTGCTGTTAATAACACTCACGATTCATTAACCCCATTGGGAGGTATGATTCCACTTTTACACATGATGATAAACAGCGTATTTGGCGGTAAGGGTGTAGGATTTATGAATATGATCATGTACGTTATTTTATCAGTATTCTTATGCGGACTTATGATAGGTCGTACTCCTGAATATCTTGGCAAAAAAATTGAAGCTAAGGAAATGAAGCTAGCTGTTTTGGTGCTTATCATACACCCTTTGTTAATACTTGGATTTTCAGCACTGGCTGTAGCTACTCCTTCTGGTATAGAGGGAATTACAAATACGGGATTTCACGGTTTAAGTCAAGTTCTTTATGAGTTTTCCTCATCAGCCGCTAATAATGGCTCTGGATTTGAAGGTCTTGCAGATAATACTGTATTTTGGAATATAACAACGGGACTTGCAATGTTTTTTGGAAGATATCTAGCGATTATTGCACAGCTGGCTATTGCAGGCTCATTAATGAGTAAAACGGCAGTTAATCAAACTATAGGCTCTCTACGAACTGATAATGCAA
>DCPV01000270.1:5216-5862 GCA_002323775.1 Firmicutes bacterium UBA1535
CTGATAATGCAACATTTACAATCGTATTAGTGTTTGTTGTATATATATTCGCAGCATTAACATTTTTCCCGGCATTATCACTTGGACCTATAGCAGAGCATTTGGCTTTATGGTTTTAATTAGGTGGTGATGAGGTTGAAAAAAATTATAAAAAGAAAAAATATGCCAAGTCCATGCTTAATTGTTCGTGGATTTTATATAAAAGGAGTCGTGAGTATATATGTCAAATAAAAATAAATCTAAATTTATAACTAAAGATATATTAAAAAGTTCAATTATAGGTGCTTTTAAAAAGTTTAATCCAAAATACATGGCTAAAAATCCAGTTATGTTTGTGGTAGAAATAGGCTTTGTTATAAGCTTTATAACCGTTATATTTCCTACAATATTCGGTGATAGTGCGGAATTAAGAATATATAATGGCATAGTGTCTTTTATATTATTTGTTACTGTATTGTTTGCTAACTTCGCAGAGTCTGTAGCGGAAGGTCGTGGTAAAGCTCAAGCCGAGAGCTTAAAAAAGACAAAGCAAGATACAAAGGCACGGATTATTTGTGCTGATGATTCTGAGGAGATTATTAACGCTTCTGAACTGGTAAAGGGCGATATTGTATTAGTTAAGGCAGGAGAAATAATTCCTAATGAC
>DCPV01000270.1:5959-22167 GCA_002323775.1 Firmicutes bacterium UBA1535
GTTCCTAATGACGGAGAGATAATAGAAGGTATAGCTTCAGTTGATGAGTCCGCTATAACTGGTGAATCTGCACCTATAACAAAGGAGTGCGGCGGTGATTTTTCATCAGTAACAGGCGGAACGACAGTTATTAGTGATTGGTTAAAAATAAAAATTACATCATCTCCCGGTGAATCGTTCCTTGACAAAATGATAGCACTTGTTGAAGGAGCATCAAGGCAGAAAACACCAAATGAGATTGCATTAAATACTTTGCTAGTTAGTTTAACAATAATATTTTTAATTGTTATTGTGACCTTATATTATTTCGCACAGTATTCAGATGTAAGTATTCCTGTCTCTACATTGATTGCATTGACAGTTTGTTTAATACCGACTACTATAGGAGGTCTTTTATCTGCTATAGGTATTGCCGGTATGGACCGTGTAACTAAATTTAATGTTATAGCCATGTCCGGTAAAGCTGTTGAGGCATGCGGAGATGTAGATACCATGATTTTGGATAAAACTGGTACAATAACTTATGGTAACAGACTTGCTACTGACTTTATAAATGTTGATGATGTTTCAAAGGAAGAATTAATCAAAAACAGTGTAATGGCTTCATTAAGTGACAATACCCCAGAGGGTAAATCAATAGTTAGCTTAGGAAAGAGCCTAGGTCAAAGCATAGATGAATATATGGAAAATAACATGGAATTTGTTGAGTTTACGGCACAGACAAGAATGAGTGGGGTTAATTTATATAACGGCACTAAAATTCGTAAAGGTGCGTCAGATTCCATTATCAAGTATGTACAAGAAAAAAACGGTAAGATACCGAAGGACTTAGATAGTAAAGTAAAGGAAATATCAAATTTAGGAGGTACTCCTCTGGCTGTTTGCAGAGATGATAAAATACTGGGGGTTATATATCTGAAGGATACTGTTAAACCGGGACTTGAAAAGAGGTTTGCCAGATTAAGAGAGATTGGAATTAAAACAATTATGTGTACCGGTGACAATCCCCTAACTGCTGCAACTATTGCCAAGGAAGCAGGTGTAGACAGCTTTATAGCTGAGTGTAAGCCTGAGGATAAAATTGCGGAAATAAAAAAACAGCAGGCAGAAGGAAAAATAGTAGCAATGACTGGTGACGGAACTAATGATGCACCGGCACTTGCTCAAGCAGATGTAGGCTTAGCAATGAATAGCGGTACAGTAGCTGCAAAGGAAGCAGCTAATATGGTTGATTTGGATTCGGACCCAACTAAGGTACTTGAGATTGTTGAAATAGGTAAACAGCTCTTAATTACAAGAGGCTCTTTAACAACATTTAGTATCGCAAATGATATAGCAAAATACTTTGCCATTATACCGGCTATATTTATTCTAGCTATACCACAAATGCAAATTTTAAATATTATGAAGCTGCAAACACCATTTAGTGCTATATTATCAGCATTAATATTTAACGCAATCATAATACCTTGCCTGATACCAATTGCAATGAAAGGCGTTAAATATAAACCAATGAAGTCCGAAAGAATTCTTCTTAAAAATATAGGGATTTATGGTCTTGGCGGAGTTATAGTTCCGTTTATAGGAATTAAAATAATAGATATGATTATTGCGCCATTACTATTATTGTTAGGATTTTAAAATTTTAGGAGGTCTAAAATGAATTCATTTTTAAAAACATTAAAAAATAGTTTTGTTTTAACAATTGTTTTATTAGTTTTATGTTCAATTATATATCCATTAGCTTTAACAGGATTAAGTCAATTAGCCTTTAATCACAAGGCAAATGGAAGTCTTATTGAAATTAACGGCAAAATAGTAGGCTCAGAGCTAATCGGTCAAGATTTTACAGACAATAGATTTTTCAAAGGAAGATTATCATCTGTAAACTATAATACCTATACAGCTGAGGATTTAAAAAATGGTTTATATAATGGTGTAGCATCAGGCTCATTTAACTATGGAGCTACAAATATAAAATTACAGCTTAGAGTAAAAAATGACATAGATGAGTTTTTAAAAGCTAATCCTGATGTAAAAAAGGAAGATATCCCGGCAGATTTATTAACGGCATCAGGCTCTGGACTTGATCCACATATAAGTCTTAATTCAGCTATTATTCAGATACCAGCTATATCAAAGGCTACTGGATTGTCAGCGTCTCAATTAGAAGAAATTGTAGAAAAAAATACAGAGCGTAAAGTGTTTGGAGTATTTGGAGAAGAAGTAATGAATGTATTGAAAGCTAATTTAGATATTGCAAGATTGATAAATACCATTGAATAAAGAATTTTTATAAGAGGAGGCTATGTATTATAGTACCCTCTTTCAATGATATAATTGTAGACAATTATATTGAGCAGTTATATAATAAATAAAAAGTTTAACTTGGAGGTGTATCTTGCTAGATAATAGAGCTAGTTCAGATGAGTTATTGGAAATAGTCCAACAAGAAGAAAAAAATTCTCAATATGGTAAATTGAAAATATTTTTTGGATATGCTGCGGGTGTCGGCAAAACATATGCTATGCTAGATACTGCCCATGCTGCTAAAAGTAATGGTATTGATGTTGTAGTAGGATATATAGAGCCTCATACAAGGCCTGAGACTATGGCTTTGTTAGAAGACCTAGCGCTTATTGCTCCTTTAAAAGTGCAATATAAAGGAATAACGCTAAATGAATTTGACCTAGATGCAGCAATCAAACGTAAGCCAGATTTAATTTTAGTTGATGAATTAGCTCATACTAACGCAAAGACTTGTAGGCACATAAAAAGGTATCAGGATATACAGGAATTGTTAATGGCTGGTATAGATGTATATACCACGGTTAATGTACAGCATATAGAAAGCTTAAATGATATTGTTGCTTCAATTACCGGTATAACTGTACGTGAAAGAATTCCAGACCATGTATTTGACAATGCCCATCAAGTTGAGTTAATAGATATAGAGCCAGAGGATTTAATTAACAGACTAAAGCGTGGTAAAGTTTATAAGGAAAATCAAGCTAAAAGAGCACTTAATAATTTTTTTAATATGGATAATCTCATAGCCTTAAGAGAGATAGCACTAAGGCGTACAGCAGATAGAGTAAATATCATATCAGAAAAAGCAAAGCATTTGTCCTCCAAGCTAGATTATTTCACTAGTGAGCATATTTTGGTATGTTTATCTTCTTCTCCTTCAAATCCAAAGGCAATCAGAACAGCAGCACGAATGGCTAATGCCTTTAAAGGAGCATTTACAGCTTTATATGTTGAAACCAGCAATTATGAATATATGTCAAGCGAAAGCAAGGCTAAACTTCGTGACAATTTCAAGCTAGCAGAGCAGCTTGGTGCTAAAGTAGTTGTAGCCTATGATGATAATGTTGCGTTTCAGATTGCTGAATTTGCAAGATTAGCCGGAATTTCAAAGGTAGTATTAGGCCGCTCTAATACTAGAAAAAGATTAATTCTTTCAAAGCCTACTTTTGTTGATACTTTAACTTCACTGGCTCCTAATTTAGATATATATATTATTCCCGATAAAAAGTCTGCTTCATACAGAGAGTTTTCAATAAATCAGAGCAGAGAAGAATTATTTTCTTTATCCGGGACTTTAAAGACTATAGGTATTATAGCTATATCAACAATCATAGGGCTTTTATTTCAATTTTTAGGATTTAGTGAAGCTAATATTATAACTATATATATTCTGGGAGTTTTATTAATCTCGTTAGTAGCTTCAAATAAAATATATAGTATCAGTTCTTCGGTATTAAGTGTGCTTGTTTTTAACTATTTCTTTACTGACCCCAAGTATACATTGCAGGCATACGATCCTAGGCATATAGTTACGTTTATAGTAATGTTTTTGTCAGCTTTTATCACCAGTTCCTTAACTATTCGTATAAAAGAGTATGCTAAACAAGCGGCTCAAACAGCATTTAGAACAAAACTTTTGTTAGAAACCAATCAGATACTTCAAAATGCCTCGGACATAAATAGTATAATAAATGGAACTGCTAATCAACTTATAAAGCTGTTGAATAAACCAATTATTTTTTATAAGGTGGAGAATAATAGTTTAAATAAGCCTATGTTTTTTTGCGATAATACATTTAATCATGATTCATCAGTATATATGACACAAGCAGAAAAAGCGGTTGCTGAATGGGTATTAAAAAACAATAAGCATGCTGGTGCAAGCACCAATACATTGCCTGGTGCCAGATGTTTATACTTAGCTGTTCGTGGTAATGAAGGTGTTTATGCAGTGGCTGGAATTGCTTTGGATGATGACATAATAGATTCGTTTGAAAACAGTATGATAATTTCTATTTTAGGTGAATGTGCTATGGTTTTAGAGAAAGAATTATTAAGTGAGATAAAAAAACAAGCTGAGATTAAAGCCCAGCGTGAACAATTAAGAGCCAATCTTTTAAGAGCTATATCTCATGATCTTAGAACTCCACTTACATCTATATCCGGAAATGCTTCAGTGCTTATGAACAGCTCAGAAAGTTTAAGTATAGAAAAAATCAATAATCTTTATGAGAATATATATGATGACTCAATGTGGCTTATTAATTTAGTTGAAAATCTTTTATCTGTTACAAGAATAGAGGACGGAACTATTAGTATACACATGGAAGGCGAGCTTATAGAAGAAGTTATAAACGAAGCACTAAAACATATAAATAGAAAAAGCATTGAACACAATATAAAAGTTAATATAAGCGATGAGCTGATTATGGCAAAAATGGATTCACGATTAATTATTCAAGTGATTATTAACATTGTAGATAATGCCATCAAATATACTCCATTAGGCTCTACAATAGAAATATCGGCAAGGAAAAGTGAAGATTTTGTAATTGTAGATATAAAGGATAATGGGAATGGAATTTCAGATATTGGAAAATCTAATATTTTTGAAATGTTCTATACTGAAAAAAATACATCGGCAGACAGCAGACGTGGTCTTGGTCTTGGCTTATCTCTTTGTAAATCTATCATAAGCGTACATGGCGGTAGAATTTCTGTTAGAGACAACGAGCCTCATGGTTGTGTATTTAGCTTTACATTGCAAGCACAGGAGGTAATAGTGTGAAAAAAACACTTCACACTATGGAAAAATCAAAAAACGATTTTTCATATCTATTTATAGTGCCACAAAGTGGCATAATGGAGGATAAAATGAATAAAGCTACAATTTTAGTTGTTGAAGATGATAATGCAATTAAAAATTTAATTTCAACAACTCTTGAAACACAAAACTATAAATTTAATACTGCTGCTACAGGTGCTCAAGCTATTGCAGAAGCGATATCGCAAAGCCATGATGTCATTTTACTTGACTTAGGACTGCCGGATATGGATGGTGTCAGTATAATAAAAAAAATTCGTTCATGGTCAAATGTTCCAATCATAGTTATAAGCGCAAGAAGCGAGGATGAAGATAAGATAGAAGCCTTAGATGCAGGTGCAGATGATTATCTGACTAAGCCATTTAGTGTAGATGAACTTCTAGCAAGAGTTCGTGTTGCATTAAGACGTGTAAATTACAGTAATGATTTAATTCAAAACAGCAATATATTTGTGAATGGTGATTTAAAAATAGATTATGCTTCAGGATGTGCATATATAAAGGATGAAGAACTTCATTTGACACCTATTGAATATAAGCTGTTATGTCTTTTATCTAAAAATGTCGGAAAAGTTTTGACACACAAATATATAATAAAAGAGGTATGGGGAAATGAGATAAACAGTGACATACCATCTTTGAGAGTTTTTATGGCAACATTAAGAAAAAAAATAGAGCCGAATACCTCAGAGTCATTATATATTCAGACTCATATAGGTGTAGGGTACAGGATGCTTCGCATAAATAATTAATCTTATTTTTGTACTCATCTTTTACAGACGATATTGAAAATAAAAATGCAAATTCATATATAAATTACGATAATAGTACCTGCATAGCATGAGTAGCTATGTAATAAACAGGTTCAGCATCATATAGCAAGAAATGATGCTGAACCTGTTTATATATTGTGAAAATTACAATATATAGAATGGAAATAAATTCAAAATAACTTGTTGAACTGCCACTTTATTTATGCTATAATTTTTTTAAAACAAAACTTTAACAATAAAAGTTTTTCTATTAACTCAAATCATTTATTCATCCAAAAAGCGAGGTAGATTTTATGTTGAACAGTAGAGATTTGACAGACAGGACATATTATTTAGATGTAATAAGAGTGCTGGCAATTATTTTAGTGATTGCACTTCATTGCGTTTCTGATATTTGCACTGGACTTAAATTCTATGGTAAAAATTCATGGTTTGCAAGCATAGCAATAAATGGCTTATGCCGAGCAGGAGTGCCGCTTTTCTTAATGATAAGCGGATACTTATCATTAGATAATAAACATACTGAAGATATTACAAGTTATTATAAAAAAAGATTTTCTCGAATTATTCCATCTTTGATAATATGGAACATAATTTATTACCTTTTCTTTACTTTTTACAAAAATGAAAGTTTTAGCTTCCAAACCTTTTTTGGGCGTTTGATAAATAATGGAAATGCTTATCATATGTGGTATGTTTATACATTGCTTGGAATTTATTTAATAAGCCCATTTCTAAGAATGTTAGTTGTGAGATTAAAGACTAATGAATTGATGATATTTTTCTTAGTAGCAATAATTTCGTCAACAATTATTCCATTTATAAACATTGTTTCTCCGTTGTATATTTATTTATTCGATCCGATTGTAAACGGATATATTGGTTTTTATGTTTTAGGTTTTATTTTAGGAAAAAGCATTATTTCGAAGAAATATGAATATTTGATATATCTTGCCGGGATAATCGGATATGCAATAAACTTAACAGGCAATATTATGTTTTCATCTTATAGCAAAATTAATCTTGTTTTCAATTATGGATATGCACTTCCAACCTATCTTATAGCAAGCGCTTTATTTGTTTTTTGTAAATATCATATGAATAATGTTGGACAAACAGTATTTAAGAAAATAATAACACATATTTCGACTATTTCTTTTGGAGTTTATTGGATTCATGTTGCGATATTGATAATAACTCAAAAATTTTTTCCAAATACGCTTTCTCCGACTTCAATTATTATATTGAAATTTACAATAACTTTTATTATTTCAGTTAGCGTTATGACAGTGGTTAAAAAAATACCAGTGATAAATAAATTATTGATGTAATATGGATTAAACGATAAACTATTTTAGTTAATTATAGCAAAATAAGAAGGGTAAAATGAAAATGATTGAGGGTATAAGTCATGTCACTTTTTTTGTTAAGAATTTAGATAAAACTACTGAATTATTTGAAAGGGTTTTTGGTGTAAAGGAAGTATACTATAGCGGGGATAAAAAACATTCATTATTCAGAGAACGATTTTTTGTCATTGGCAATCAATGGATAGCTGTGATGGAGGATGAAAATATAGTTAATAGAACGTATCATCATTTAGCATTTAAAATCTCAGACTCTGATGTAGATTTTTATTTGGGTAGAATTAAAGAACTTAATTTAGAGATTAAGCCTCCCAGAGAAAGAATATCCGGAGAGGGCTACTCTCTATATTTTTACGACTATGACAATAATCTGTTTGAACTTCATACTGAAACATTAGAGAAAAGATTGAGCATATATAAAGAAATTGATAAAAATTAGGGGAGGATAGTAAATGAGATTATTAATACATGATTTGGATAATTATGAATTTAAAAATTTATCAGATGACATTAAAATAATTGATAAAAAGGGTGAAATAAAAAACTGCATAGGCTGTTTTGGATGCTGGGTGAAAACACCCGCTGAATGTGTAATAAACGATTCATATAAAGATATGGGAGAGCATTTTTCAAAATCAGATGAAATAATTATCATCAGTAAGTGCGTATATGGCGGATTTAGCCCATTTGTTAAGAATGTTTTAGACAGAGCTATTTCTTATATACACCCTTATTTTAAAATACGCAATAATGAAATGCACCATAAAAGAAGATATGATAATGTAATTAAGCTAACAGTATGGTTTTATGGTGAAGATGTAACATCGGAAGAAAAAGAAACTGCAAATAATTTGTTAAAAGCAAATGCTATAAATTACGATGGACTTGTTGAAAAAGTCACCTTTGTAAGTAGTATAGCTGAATTGGAAGGGAAAATAGTGTAAAAAACTAGATTTTTCACATAGGAAGTATGTATCCGTAGTCTGAATTTAAGGATTTAAGAAAGGAATGGAGATTAATATGAAAGTTGCACTTATAAATGGAAGCCCGAAAAGTAAGCAAAGCTCATCAGAGGTTATTTTAAAGGATTTGCAGTCCTGTCTATCTAAAGATATTGAGATTGTTAATTATAGTTTTAGAAAATCATTTTTAATTAAAGAGGAAATAGAAGCTTTGTTTAATTTTGATGTACTTGTATTTGCTTTTCCTCTTTATGTCGACGGAGTTCCGTCTCATCTTTTAAATTGTTTATGCCAGATTGAAGAAGCATCAAAAAATATTAAAGATAAGTCAATTACTGTATACACTTTGGTTAATTGTGGTTTTTATGAAGGGCATCAAAATAAATGGGCAATAAATATTATAAAAAATTGGTGTGTTAAGGCAGGCTTTGAATGGGGTCAAGGTATTGGTATCGGCTGTGGAGGAGCTCTTGCTTCAATGTCTGGTATACCTCTTGGAAAAGGACCAAAAAGCAGCATGGGAATAACATTTAAGTCTTTTGCCGATAATATTCATACTAAGTCACAGGCAGCTGATGTTTTTTTCTCGTTAAATTTCCCAAGATTTATGTATAAAATTATAGGCGAATTTGGTTGGAGACAAGGAATTAAGAAAAATGGACTTAAAGTAAGAGATTTATCTCGAAGACTTTAAATGAAATAAGAAATTTAATGAACTCTACGGAGCGTTTATAGAAAAATTAATTTATATAATGTATAATGTTGAAAGAGGTGAGTAGTGATATGGACTGTACTAAGGTTGGCAAGCTTCTATATGATTTGCGAAAAGAAAAACGTATGACACAAAAGGAAATAGCTGATAAAATGAATATAAGTGATAAAACTGTTTCAAAATGGGAAAGAGGCTTAGGTTGTCCGGATGTTTCTCTGCTTTCTGAGCTTTCTAATATATTTGGCGTAAATATTGAAAAAATTTTACAAGGAGATTTATCTATAAACGATACTGACGGAGGAAATATGAAAAGAATTAAATTTTATGTTTGTCCTGCCTGTGGAAATATAATTACTTCTACTGGACTTAGCGAAATTTCGTGCTGTGGGAGGAAATTAGAGCCATTACAAGCTCAAGATATTAATAGTGAACATTCGTTGCAAATAGAACAGGTCGAAAATGATTATTATATAACGTTTAAGCATGAAATGACAAAGGAGCATTATATATCCTTTGTAGCATATGTTATGTTTGACAGAGTTCATTTGGTTAAGCTATACCCGGAACAAAACGCAGAGTTAAGAATTCCAATAATGCGCAGAGGTGAACTATATTTTTACTGTAGTAAGCATGGATTGATTAAACAAGGTATAAATAAGTGATAAATAGCAAGAGATGATGGTGTTTAGCCATCATTTTTTATTTTAGAATAATTATATTAAAGGTAAATTTCGACTACTTATCTACTGTAGAATTTATTCTGGCAATTTACTGTGCAGAATGGAAATAAATTAACAAATAGTTTGTTGAACTGCTATTCTATATATGTTATAATTTTAATAATTAAATAAAACTTTTTTATTTGAAAAAAACTCCCTTTTAGAAATCATTATTTAGATTTGTCATATATACAAGATACGGTAATATTATTATTTATTAGAAAAAGATTTAAGTATTTAGGGGAGGTTAATTTTATGAGAGTTTTAAGGCTGACTTTATTGAATTTAATTTTATTTTGCTTTATTTTATTTTGTGGATGCAATAAAAAAATTGATATTGAAATTCCTGCTTCAAATGAAAGCTATGAAATAGTAAATAAAAATCTGATAAATCGTATAGATGAGCAAATAGAATTTAATGGAAAACAGACAAATGTATCAATATTAGAATATGAGTCTTATGAACGAGAAATAAAAATAGATGATTTATCTATTAAGATTCCTGCCAAGTTTGTTGGATTCACTTATGAAAAAGTTGTAGCAAAGGATTTAGATAAAGATAATATACAAGAGCTTCTTGTGTATTTCAATTCATCCGGAAGTGCCGGTTGCAGTGGACTAATTATACTTAAGGTTAAAGATAATAATATATTTGAAATACCGCTTCCTATATACGATGACTTGCTTGGGCTTAGGGCTGATTTAAGCTTTAAAGATAATTATGAAATTATTGTAAATGTTATTGATTATTCTAAAACTCTTAAATTAAAGTTAGATAAAAAAGTAAAAACGGAGCTGAAAAAAAATGGGGTTGTGTTCAGCAACGATATACCAAAAGGCATTGATTGTGCGTCAATAATTAAAACTGAAAAGAATTTAAACGGAGAATATATAATTAAAATTTACCAACGCATTTGGGCACCTGTTCATGCACAAAGAATTGGTGATTTGGTAACAGAAATTAAAATAGATGATGGTAAAAGCAAGATAGTGGATATTTATCTTCTAAAATAAAAATAACCCAGTCAAAATATTAATGTGTTTTTATATTTAATTGGAGTTATATGTCTTTACAAAATTTTAACAATGGATGGAGAACTGTAATGAATGTACTTAGAACATGGTTTGATAAAGAAGTGTATAATAAAGAAATAGAGGTTTTTTTTAGGGATTGCGACACTAACAGGAAGATTAAGCTTCCAGCTATAATGGGATATGCTTCTGATATAGCAGGTGATGATTATGCTGATAGAGGAATAACACATTATAAAATGATGGATGCCAATCAGGTGTTTTTGCTTGCCAGATATCACTACCGCTTTTATAGAGTGCCAAGTGTTGGAGAGATAATAACTTATAGGACATGGGAAAAAGGTGTAGAGAGCGGATATGTTTTGCGTGACTATGAGCTTGTAGATTCAAATAATGAGGTATGTATTCTTATATCAAGCACCTGGGTCGTAATAAATCCAGAGACACGAAAAATTGTTAGACCGAGAAATTTCACATTAAGAGAAATACAATCAAGTGAAAAGGTCTTGGATTGTGAGCCTTGTGGTAAAATAAATTTTGATGAAGAAAAATTTAATTCATTAGGTGAAAGAGTGTTGTTTTATACGGATATAGACGCTAACGGACATCTGAATAATGCAAATTACGGAAGCATTGCAATTGATTTTTTGCCATGCAACTTAAGAGATAAAGAATTTTCTGATTTTTACATAAATTATAACAAAGAAGCTAGACTAGCCGAAAAAATAAAGCTTTTTGGATATGAAGAAAATAATGCTTATTACATGGTTGGCAAAGTCGAAAATAATTTGTGTTTTACATGTAAATTTATTTTTAAATAATAAATGAAGAAGCAGATCAATTCTTACATATAGTAATAGTAGTTCACTTTTTTATATTAAAATTTATTGCCACATAGCCCTTGCAGGATGCACCTAGAAAAATAATTTCAAAAAAATAAAAATAACTATTGACAATTGTTCCTTAATAGTATATATTCTTATTAAGAAACAAAATAAATATTCAAAGCTAAAATTATTGCTTTGAAAATAAAACTTAAATTATTTGGAGGCTTAAAATGGAAAAATTTATTTGTAAAATCTGTGGATACATGCACGAAGGAGACTCTGCACCGGACGAATGTCCAATATGTCATGCTAGTTCAGACAAATTTACTATGCAAGCAAGTACTGGCTTAGTTTGGGCTGATGAGCATGTAGTAGGAGTAGCACAAGGTGTAGATGAAGAAGTTATCAAGGGCTTAAGAGCTAACTTTGAAGGTGAATGTAAAGAAGTTGGTATGTATTTAGCAATGGCAAGAGTAGCTCATAGAGAGGGATATCCTGAGATAGGCTTATACTGGGAAAAAGCTGCTTTTGAAGAAGCAGAACACGCAGCTAAATTTGCTGAATTGTTAGGAGAAGTTTTAACTGATTCTACTAAGAAAAATCTTGAAATGAGAGTAGCAGCAGAGAATGGAGCAACAGCTGGCAAGAAAGAATTAGCAACACTTGCTAAAAAATTAAATCTTGATGCAATTCACGACACAGTTCATGAAATGGCAAAAGATGAAGCAAGACACGGTAAGGCTTTTGAAGGTCTATTGAAAAGATATTTTTCATAAAAATTAATATATAACATTATAATGAATATTTAAATCTATAAAATGGTCAGATATATTGTTGAATTAGAAGATGATGAAAGGATAAGCATCGAGCATGAAAAAAAGAAATACAATACAGGGACAGCTTGTATTAAACGCTGTTAGACAACTTAGTAATCATCCAACAGCAGATGATGTATATAATCATGTTGAAAAATTATATCCAAATATAAGCAAGGCTACGGTATATAGAAACCTAAACTCTTTAGTTGAAGATGGAATGTTGATAAAAATTTCAGTTCCAGACGCAGCTGACAGATTTGACCATACATTAGAAAAGCATTATCATATTAAATGTATGAAATGCAAAGAGTTTATGGATTTGAATTTAGATTATATGCAGGAATTGGATGATAAGGTATCGGATTTGACTGAGTACAAAATACTAAGTCATGATATTGCGTTCAAGGGCATATGCCCAAAATGTAATAAAGTTAATTAATTTAAAGACTGGTATATGTAATTATGGTGATTTTGAGCGGTTAAAGGTATTGACTATGCTCATAGCTATAAATACAATACCAGTTTTTTATGGATTTTGGAACTTTACTATTCTTTGTTCGTCTAAATAACTGTTATGAAAATGACATAAAATATAATTCACTAGGAGAGTAATGAAATGAAATTAAAAAAACTAATTGTAAGCGTACTTGTAATAGCTTTAGTATTTGGAGCTGTAGCATGTAAAAAAGATGATGGCAAGGATATACCTGATAAGGGACAAGAGCAAGGAAAAAAGGAACTGACAGGTAGTCTGGAGGATATAATGAAATCCTTGTACAAAGATACTGAAGTAAATGCAGAAATGTTGCAAAACACAGTTTTGACAGATGAGAACTCCTCATATTTTTCAGGTCTTGAAAAATTAAACGGAGCAGAGGGCTTAGCTTCAGAAATGATGATAAACGTAGCAGCACATTCAGTAGTGCTTTTAAGAGTTAAAGATGGAGCAAATGTAGAGGCTATTAAAGCTGAAATTAAAGAAAAAGTAGACCCAAGAAAATGGATATGCGTTGGAGTTGAAAGAGAAAAGTTAATAGTTGATAATATAGGAAATACAATAATATTAATAATTGACAATAATATTAGTGAGAAAATTCATGAAAACTTTTTAGAATTAGCAAAATAAAAAAGATATTACAATTTTCTTCATAATATGATATAATATCCGTAGTTCTAGGTTTGCTTGAACTACGGATATTATATTTTGGCATCAATTCTTATATACAAGATAATACACAGCATTTTAAAGTAAGAATTTGATTATATTATTCTATAGTTTAAAAGCATATTATTAGAGAATATATATTAAATTTTAAAAAGGAAAATAATGAAAGGAAAAGCACCGAGCCCATTCGCAAATATTTTGTTTCTCTTAAAAAGAGATGACGGAGTTCTTGTGTAATAGGTGCATGGGTATAAAAATGAAAAAATTTTTTTCGGAATTTAAAGAATTTGCTATTCGTGGCAATGTAATTGATATGGCAGTCGGTGTTGTCATAGGTGGTGCTTTTAAAGCAATAGTTGACTCTTTGGTAAAAGATATGATTACACCATTTATAGGCTTATTTGCTAATCAAGATTTAAGTGATAAGGTATTTATGATTGGAGATGTAGCAATTAAATACGGCTCATTTATAACTTCAATTATTAATTTTGCATTGATGGCTTTTGTTATATTTATTATTATTAAGTTTCTTAGCAAGGTTAAGGATTATGGAAAAAAAGAAGTATCTGTAGAAGCTGAGGTAGTTACAAAGTCATGTCCGTATTGCTTAAGTGAAATTCCAATTAAAGCGACACGTTGTATGCACTGTACTTCGGTTTTAGAAAAATAGTACAAGTATAGAAGATAATTTAGTTTATCTTCTTTTTTTGTAAATATTTAATTTTTTAGTAAAAAATAGTTGTTAGAAACTTATTACTTTGATATAATAATTTCGAGTAAAACTTTTGGGAGGAGAACAGTATGAAAAAAATAAGTATCTTATTAGTTTTAATTTTATTATTTGCATTGTCAGGATGTGTAAATAACAATGTATCACCTACTAGCATAAGTGCAAATGCTGTTGTAATTGATGCTATTTCTTCAGATAAGCTTGCTGCTATTGAAGAAGAAAAAATAGTTAAAGAGCTTACTGCTATGTACAATGCTTTAAGAATGAAAAAAGTAGATAAGAGTATAGATGAATCATCACTTATTAACGTGGTTTATTACAAGGATAAAAAAGAAATATCAGTTTTTTCTGTTGATAAAAACGGTGTGCTGTATCTATATCGAGACAATAAGAATATATACAAGATTACGAACAAGAGTGTAAATTACAAGCGTATATCAGAGATATTCGAAGAATATAAAAATACAGATAAATAGAAATATATCTAAAACATAAATTACCTATAAAAATTTTCGTAATATCAAAAATAAAGGTTGAATTTTTTACAAAATATGATATTATTTATGTTTGTGTGCGAAAATTTTGGAGGTAAAAAAACATCATGCAAAATCAAACTAATCAAGTAAAAATGGTGACAAGTGATCCAACTGCTTTAGGACTTTTTGGACTAGCTATGGTTACACTTGTTGCATCATCACAAAAGCTTGGATTTACTGAATCAACATCATTGGTAATTCCGTGGGCTATGTTTTTAGGAGCAGGAGCTCAATTAATCGCATCTATCAACGATGCAAAACACAATAATATATTTGGAGCTACAGCATTTGGTGGCTACGCATTCTTTTGGTTTTCTATGGCAATGTCATGGATGATTCAAAAGGGAGTATTTGGAGAAGCACTAATGTCATCAGCTGACACAAAACAGCTTGGAGTGGCATTTGTCGGATACTTAATATTTAGCGTTTATATGACAATAGGAGCTTTAGAAACAAACAAGGTATTATTTTCAATTTTTGTTCTAATTGACTTTTTATTTATAGGTCTTTCTTTAAGCTCATTTAATGTTATGTATCATCAAACACATTTGTTAGCTGGTGTATCAGAATTAATAATAGCTTTATTATCATTCTACGGTTCAGCAGCAAATGTTTTGAACAACCATTTTGGAAAAGTAGTGTTACCAATAGGTAAACCGTTTAGAATTTTTAAAAAATAAGCAAGCAAAAAAGCAATTAATTTAGTAATTAGTTGCTTTTTTTATTGGCTCTTTGTCAGTAGCTGGGTCAGGATTAGTAAGATCCTTATACTTTATTAAATGCGTAAGACTAATTGTAATAAAAAGGTGCAAGCTATTTATAGTGTAGCTTTTGCACCTTTTTTATCAGAACTTAGAATTTATACTAGTGTTGAGCTTGGTAACAAGAATTTACTACAACGTCTGCTGTATTACCTGAAACAGTAAATTTTGCATATTGTAAGAAATTGTTAACTGTAATCATTTTAGATTCACCATGAGCTATTGCAATATCTACTCCTGTATCATCAACCCATGTGGATGTTCCATCTGGACTTAGCTTAACTCTTATAACTACATCTTGTGTTGCAAGAGTTCCAGTATTTTTAAAAAACCAGTTATAAGAAGACTCTTTAGAAATATCTACAACTACTGAATCAATAGGTGTATTTGCAGCTATAGTTTCATTTTGCAATATAGTATGAGCAAGGTTAAACGCGTTTTGGCTTATAAACACTAAATCATTTTGAACTTTACCTATAACGTTACTACCTGTATCTAAACCAACAGTTGTACCGGAAGCTAAGTCAACAGTAGCGCCAGCAGCTAAATCAACAGTAGCGCCAGCAGCTAAATCAACAGTGGCACCAGCAGCTAAATCAACAGTAGTACCAGCAGCCAAACCAACAGTACCAATATTGTTAGCACCAGCAGCTAAGCCAACGGTAGCACCAG
>DCPV01000103.1:0-195 GCA_002323775.1 Firmicutes bacterium UBA1535
TGCTGTATATTATCTATAATAATTATTTTTCTAAGAGATAAAGCTGTCACTTGTTAAATTTCTACGGGCTCATCTTCTTGATTAGATTCTGCTATCGAGAAGCCCTCTACTATGTAATTTAAACTAGACTCCTGAATAGTTCTAAATGTTTCATACAAATTTATCTTGCCATAACCCCATTTATTATTAGGATAT
>DCPV01000103.1:393-11769 GCA_002323775.1 Firmicutes bacterium UBA1535
TCTCTAATACATCCACTAATCAAAAGAGCTCTGACAAGAGGCCCATCCATGGATGACATATTCCCTTGTAAAATACCCCATTCGAATAGAAGTGCAACAGCTCCCGCTACTACTGCCGCAGAAACAGAAGTTCCTGTCATAGTTCCTCTGCCTGTTGGATAAATTCCGGACACACCCACTCCAGGGGCGACAAAATCTGGCGCAACACTTGGATGTCGTGTAGGTCCCCATGAAGATGAAACAAATAAGCTTCCGTCATTACTGTTATATGCACCACAAGTGAGGCCTCTCATTGAAGCTGACGGAAATACTATAGTATATTCAGGCACTGGTCTTAAAAACTCTACGCCCTCATCAACCTGACCTGTTATTGGCAACCAGGCATGATACTCTCCGCTTACTATAATATCACCAAAGAGAGTTATATCCCAAATTCCTTGGGTAGCACCCATAAATCTGATAAATATTATTGTATCTGAACCTCTATAGTATTCTACTGTAACTGTAGTATTTTCAAAAAGTAATCTCTGACTATACCTTGTACCTATGCTAAAAGGAACTCTTGCTACAATATCACCTGTAGGCGAAGTAATTCCAATGGACATTTTATCAAAACTAGCTGCATAAATAAATAAAGAAAATGAAGATCCCTCTCTGCTGGTTTTAAAGCTTATTGTATCTCCATACCCAGTTCCTGCAAGTTTACCCTGAGTATGATGCCTTGCATTGCTCTCATTTCCGGCGGCAGTTACAACAGAATATCCTGCATTTTGAGCAGCAAAATTAATATACTCCTCAAGAAAAGAATTTCCGTCATGACCACCCATGTTTGAACCTATTCCAAAGCAAATTACTACTGGCAAATTTAATTCTTCGGATCTATCAAATATATATTTCATTGCAAGCAAGCAGTCAGTTGATTCAAAAAGATTTGGATTGTTCTGATTGATTAGAAACATATCTATGTAAAATTGATGTGCTCGTTTTAGCTTTACAGAAATTATATATGCTTTAGGAGCCGCACCGATATAATCACCTTTTTCATTGCTTGTCGCTACAGATGCTAAAAATGTGCCATGACCATCTTCATCTCTTGACGGAACAATGTCGAAAGGATTAGTTGAACTTAATGCCTCATTAATTTTTTCACTTGTATAAGCTGACCCGAAGTATAAGTAATCCGGTCTGTCACCATCAATTGTTTGATCCCATATAGATAATATTTTTGTAGTTCCGTCTTCAAATTTAAAAGCTTCTTTAGTATAATCTATACCTGTATCTATAAACCCTATTATCACACCTCTCCCTGAGAGATTTAAAACAGGTTGATTTAGTATCTGAGCAATACCGCTTGCCTCATTGCTCTTAGCATCAAGCGGAGATAAAATTTTAGGAAAAAAGTCCGTAAAATCATATCCCAGTTCTTCAAAAATTCTAAATATATTTTTTTTATTAGTATATGCAATAACAACTAAATTGGCTAATTGTGTTCCCAGTCTTATGTATGGCTTATCTCTTATGTATGCTTGAAAGCGGTCTGTATTTACTACATTAAAGCTAACAGTCGTCGGCAAATTAACAAATTCATCAAGTGGCAATAAATTCTCATCTATCTCCATAATACGTTACCCCCAAACTTATAATCTTCCAAATAATTCATTGTATTGCTAAGACATAACTTACCATACCCGAACAATGGATTTGGATATTTAATATTTTTCGAACGTGCTGCCCCTAAACGCAAAAATGCTTTTACTCTCTCTCCATAAAGGAAAGGATCGTTATTATTTACAATACCCCATTGCATCATCAAGGCTGCTGAACCTGTGACAAAAGGAGCTGCCATGCTTGTGCCTGTAAATGAGTCATATCCCCCCCCTGCCTTTGTGCTAATTATACCAACTGCCGGAGCACTGATGTCCGGATTAGGGAGTTCTATATTTAGACTACCTCTACCTGAAAACTCTGCGATATTTCCAACTCTATCATTGTATCCTGATACAGTAATAACTTTTGCAGCCGTAGATGGTATAGTCATTGTATTGTTAATTGAAGGAGTAGAAAAAAAAGTTCCTTCTGTGACCTCCTCTGTTGTAGGAAGCCACATTTCTATAAATCCATCCACTATTTCTCCTGACCTTATAATTAACTTCCACACTCCCGCACCAATTGTTCTTTCAACTGCTGTGAAATTAAAAAATATCTCCTGTCTAATAGAATAATGCGACGGCTGACCATATATAATTGTTAATGAAACATTATCGTGTCTTACCGTTTTAACTTGACTTTCTATTCCTATAATCCCTGATGAGCCTCCTCCTGGAAAAACTATTTCTACAGTAAAGCTGTCAACAAAATTTTTCCAAAGAGTTATATAAAATTCTGTCAGACCTGCTGAGGTAAAAAACTCTATAGTGCTTTCTTGATTTGATACCAATTGCGCTTGATAATGATGTCCTGCAAAGCCCTCATTGCCTGTAGGTATTGACACCACAGTTTTCCAGATTCCAGAAATATCAGAAATAAAAGTCTCAAGTGTAGATGTTCCTCTATGAGATCCATTATTTGTACCAAAGCTTATATTTATTGATATAGGCTTATTTACTTCTATCGCTTTATCTATAACATATTTTATAGCCCTCATGAGCTCTGTTGTCCTAGCGAACGATCTATAACCCCTTGTTCCAACCTTTACAACAATTATGTCAGCCTCTGGAGCAACTCCTAAATTATCTCCATTGCTTGATCTGCCATTCCCGGCTGCTATGCCTGCTACTGCTGTTCCATGTCCATTTGTATCAACCATGGGAATAACCTGAAACGGAAATGCGTTTTCTAAAGCAAGATTAATTGCTGCGTTATTGTATTCTGCACCGCTTGAAAATCCCGTAGGAGGAGTGCCTTCAACGCTTTGATCCCATATATACAGTATTCGACTTGTTCCGTCTTCATTAATAAAATCCTTATGAGTAAAATCAATTCCAGAGTCAATTATTGCGACTATGACGCCATTTCCTCTTAAATCAAATGATTCTTCACTTTGTACTGTTCTAATACAGCTGGTTAAAAGATTAAAAGTCGCCTCATAATAAAGACTCTTAGGCAGTTCAAGGCTCTGTATCTGGGGGTGCGAATAAAGCTTTAACAAATCCTTTTTGTTTATTGTTATAATTGCATAACCATAATAAAGAACCTCTGCTTCAGCATCAAGGCCTCTTATAATTTCATTTATATCTCCGGTAAATTGTGCTATAACCTCTATAGTATCTACATTCTCATTAAATAAGTTATAGTATTCGCTTGGCGCAGGGCGTTCTAAGGCATTAACATAGGTTTTTAAATAATTATTATATATATTTTGACTATTCAAAAAATCCACCCCTCAAATTTTTTCATCTTTATATTTATATGTGAGCTTAAAAGAAATTATAACAATGAGATGTTTTTGAAAATTTGTGATAGAATTACCTGCAATTTAACTAAATTAAAAAGTTCGCAAGGCATTTCCCAGCGAACTTTTTTAATATATATTTTTTATTTGTATTATTTATTACTCTGCTGCTTGAGATGCTTTGTAATCTGCTATTACTTTCTCTGCTAGATTTATTGGCATTTCGTCGTATCTTAGGAATTCCATTTCGAAGCTTCCTCTTGCTTGTGTCATACTTCTTAAATCTATTGCATATGTGTACATCTCTGCTTGAGGTGCTTCTGCATGAACTATTTGAGTTCCATAGTCAGTTGGATCCATACCTAGGATTCTGCCACGTCTCTTGTTCATATCACCCATTACATCGCCCATGTAATCATCAGGTATTTCAATTTCAACCTTAACTACAGGCTCAAGTAAAATTGGTTTTGCTTCCTGCATACCTTTTTTAAAGGCTAATGAAGCTGCCAGTTTGAATGCCATTTCATTTGAGTCAACATCATGGTATGAACCATCATATAAAGTCGCTTTAATATTAACAACCTTACAGCCTGCTAAAACTCCTCTGTCTAAGCAATCTCTTAAACCCTTTTCAACTGCTGGGATATAGTTACGAGGCACTGAGCCTCCAAATATTTCTTCTGTAAATTCAAATTCCTGTTGTGATGGCTCAAATCTAATATGAACATCACCATACTGTCCTGCTCCGCCAGATTGCTTCTTGTGCTTGCCTTGAACATCTGATTTACCTTTGATTGTTTCTCTATATGCAACCTTAGGATTTGATAAGTCAATATCAACCTTAAACAAGTTTCTAAGCTTAGATTTGATTATCTCTAAGTGCATATTTCCTTGTCCGCCGAGAACTAATTCTCTAGTTTCAACGTTTCTTATAAAATTAAATGTTGTGTCTTCTTCTGCTAATCTATTTAAGCCTAAGCCAACCTTTTCTTCCATTTCCTTAGATTTAACATTAACTGCCATAAATAAAGACGGTTTTGGCACATTAATTTGAGGATATTCAATTGCATCATTCTTAGTGCATATAGTATCTCCAGTTTTAAAATACTGAAGTTTAGCAGCTGCCCCTATGTCTCCCGCTGATACCTCTCCAGTTTCTATTTGCTCCCTACCTCTTAAGTAGAATATATTTCCAAGCTTTTCAGTTTGTCTTGTCCTAGAGTTATATATTTCCATATCCTTTTTAAGCGTTCCGGATAACACCTTGAATACGTTTATTTTGCCAACAAATGGGTCAACAATTGTTTTAAATACAAATGCTGATGCTGATGCTTTAGGATCCATTTTTCTTGTTATTTCTTTACCACTATCATCCTTTCCAACAGACTCTACTATATCAGCAGAACTTGGAAGGTACTCTATAATCATTTGAATTACTTCTCTAACTCCAATTGTCTTTTGTGCCGATGTTACTATGATTGGCACTATATCTCCATTCATAACAGCTGCTCTTAGACCATTATGTATTTCTTCATCTGTAAAGCTTTCACCTGCAAAGAATTTCTCCATCATTGCCTCATCTGTTTCAGCAACTGATTCCATGAGCATATCTTTTAATTCAGCAGCTTTTTCAGTAGCATATTTAGGAACTTCACCGATAACACATTCCTTACCGTTGAAAATATATCCTTCATTTGATACTACATCTACATATCCACAGAAGCTTGTTTGCTCTCCTATTGGAACTGCAAATGGAACTACCTTTTTGCCAAATTTTTCTCTTAATTCTTCAAGCAATTTGTCATAGCTAACATCTTCCATGTCAAGCTTGTCTAACAAAATAACTCTAGGTATTTTTCTATCTTCACAGTATTTCCAAGCCTTTTCTGTTCCGACTTGAACTCCTGAACCTGCATCAACAATTATAACAGCACCATTGCAAACCTCAAGTGCGCTAAATACCTCTCCTACAAAATCAAAGAAGCCTGGAGTGTCCAAGAAATTAATTTTTGTGTCATAATACTCTATAGGTATAACTGATGTTCCAATTGAAAATTGTCTGTCCTTTTCTTCCTTATCATAATCTGAAACTGTATTGCCGTCTTCTACTTTGCCCATTCTGTTTGTTGCTTTTGTCATATACAAAAGTGATTCTATCAAAGTTGTCTTTCCACAACCCCCATGTCCGAGCAAAGCTACATTTCTAATTTTGTCAGTACTATAAGTTTTCATCAAAATTTCCTCCCATAAGTATTGAATATATTACTATTTTACAATAACGTTTGCAAAAATACAAGTATTTTTATTAAAAATTATTGCTTTTTAAACAAATTATTATTTAGCCTTTTTTGTTGTTTTTAGTATCCGATTTATTTTTTTTATCGTCCTCTGTTAAAATATCTGTTCTTATCTGCTCAGACCTTTTTCTTGAGCATTTTCCTGTAAATAAAGAGCCTTCATCCATAGATAATATATTTACCTCGATATCTCCGTCAATAATGCCTGTTTCCTTTATGTGCATTCTACCTTTGCAAAATACATTGCCGGTAATTTTTCCTGCTATTATTATATTTTCACAGTTGATAGTCCCTCTGATATCAGAGTTTTGACCAATATAAAGGCTTTCGGATTCCACATCTCCGATTATTGTGCAATCTAGTCTTATATTGCCCGTAGATCTGAATTTCCCCTCTATTGTTATATTAGAGGATACTATGGTATCTAATTTTTCTTCATTAAATTTAATAGTTGATACATTTTTGCTGTTTCCAAACATATTTTCCGTGCCAATTCGCCATTTATATAAAAACCTATGTCTCTCTTAAAAAGAGAGGTTAATATTCTGTGCATAGGCTAGGCGTTTATCCTTTCTTTATTTATAATTTCGTTTAATCTTCTTCTAAAAATTATTCGTTATATTTTAAATAATCAGCTATTTTAAGCGGATCAATTACTTTTCCATCTAGGTATATTTCATAATGAAGATGTGAGCCATAGCTTGTACCAGTATTTCCCATCAAGCCTATAAGGTCTCCCTGATTGATTTCAGCTCCTTGTTTAACTAACCTTTTTGACATATGGGCATATCTAGTAACAAAACCATTTTTATGCTGGATTAAAACATAATGTCCATAGCTATAGCTATATTTTGACTCAACTACTACGCCATTGCCGGCTGCATATATTTTCGTTCCAATATTGTTTGATATATCCAAGCCTTTGTGAAGTCGTCCCCATCTTTGTCCAAAAGGTGATGTGAATTTTCCATTAGTCGGAAAATGTATTGGTGCGTCCTTCAAATATTGCTTTCTATCCTCAGCACTACTCAAAAGCTCCTCAAGCTCTCCCTTTGTCCCGGCTATGAGCTTGTCTATTTCATTAAATCTGTCCTCATCTTTAATATCAGAAGTTCCTTTACCATTGTTGGTAAAATCTCGAAGCATTGTGTTGCCTCTGCTTCCTACAGCTAAATTTACTGATTGAGCAAGATTTATACTTGTACTGCTTGAATCTTTTTCTGAACTATCATCATCTTTTTCATCATCAACAGGCAAGCCAACAATCTCTTTTATTTTTCTTATTGAATCCTGCAAATTCTCAATTTCATCTAAAGCGCTTTCAACCTTTTGAGTTTTTTCATCCAAAGAACTCTTTAAGCTTTTATTTTCAACATCAAGCTGAACTTTGTCAATCTGTAGCTTTTGTATTTCTTTTTCTAAGCCAGATAAGCTATCATCTAATTTCATCTTCAAATTATATGTTTTATATGAGAATATTGAACCCACTACAATAGCCAAGATTAGCACTGCTAATCCAGTATACACAGTCCACTTTGATATAGATAAATTTACAGGCTTTTCTGATGTTAAAAACATGATAAAATGCAGTTTAGAATTTTTATATTTCTTTTTTATTTTTTTCTCTTTATTAAAACCGAACATAAAACCTCTTTCAAATTTTTATAAAATTTAAACTTTAGAAATGTTTTCACAGATTGTAAAAATTTTTATAACATTGTCAACATTATATATTAGTTTCCATATAATTACAATATTTTTTTACTTTCATGGTAGAGTTGTTTCTAAATAAAAATCGTTTCCATAAAAAAAGAGCTGTAACGTTACCATTTACAACTCTTTTAAAATTTTTACATTTTCTTAATAAATTGATGCTTAAATTTTGGCATCTTAGCCTTATATGTTCTATTTATTAATATATATTAATCATCTAGCTCCTGTGCTTCTCTCATGATTTCTTCATTATCTATCTCCACTTCTCCATGCTTTGCCATTGATATGCAAACAAGGGCAATAGCAAAGGCTATTACTGCATATATGAAAACATGAGCATAGTTTTTAGTTATATCATGTACAAGTCCAAACAATGGAGGACTTATAATATTTGATGAAGCAGAAAAGAAATAATAATATCCTGTATAAGTACCAATTCTTGAGCTTTTTGCTATTTCTAAAACCATTGGGAGTGAATTTATATTAACCAACGCCCAGCAAAGACCCGCCAAAACTAACAATATTCTTACCATGTTGATATTATTAGTAAATAGTTGCAGAGCAAAAAGGATTATTATCCCAACGAGACCTGTCATAATAGTTTTCTTTCTTCCAAATTTAGTACCAATCATACCAGCAGGTATTGCTCCGACTACTAAAGCAAGTGAGAAAAATGCCAAGGTCATGCTTGCAGTTCCTTTGCTTACTCCTAAAACATTTGTAGCATACAGAGTAAAGTATGTTTCCACTGCATTATAACCTATAAACCAAAAAAATATTGCAAGAAGTATGAATAACAAGCTTTTATTTATACTCTTTTTATCTGCGCCTTCTTCTGCCTTTTCTTTTTCTTCAAGCTTTTCTCTTTCTTCCTTAGTCATTATGGCAGGCTCTCTTACAAATAGATATAATAGTGCCCAAGCCATTATCATTACTACACCTGAAAACATAAATGGAGCTTTCATTCCAAATGAATTAATTAATATCCCACCTAATAAGAATGCAAGAACTCCTCCTACTCCTCCCATAAGGTTTATAACACCATTTGCCTTTGAACGAAGCGGCGAAGGCGTAACATCAGGCATAAGTGCGATAACCGGCGAACGCCATGTGCTCATAATAAAATTAAATAGTATTACTACTGCCATAAGAGCTATTAGTCCAGTGGTCCATGGTATAAAAGTAAATAGTATTGCACAAATAGGTATTCCAACTAATATGTAAGGAAGTCTTCTTCCAAATCTAGTATTAGTTTTGTCACTCATAGCTCCAAACAAAGGCTGAAATATAACTGCAAACACATTATCAATAGCCATTATCATTCCAAGTACAAAGGTTGATAATCCATACCCTTCCAAAATCAGCGGTACATTAGCATTATACACAGACCAAGCTAAAGATGAAGCAAAAAAACCAAATCCAATTAAAAAGGTTTTTTTGTAGTCTAATTTTAATTCTTTACTTCTTGTAGACATTGTTGCCCTCCATATATTAAATTTTGTTTAACCTTTATTTCATTATACAATAATTTATAATCAAAGACAAGAGGACGTTTCAATTGTCAAATTGCCAAACAATCAAAACGTCCCTGTTCACACCTACAAACTTAGGCAATAATCTTATTATTAATTATATTTTTAAAATCTATTATACTTTCATTTCTTCCATTTTTATAAAAGTCATAATCATACAGCATACTTGCGAGCTTTATAATAGTATCAATTGCTTTATTTTCCACGCCAAGCTCTCTTGCTAATATTGATAGTGGCACAAGCCCTGTCCCTATATCCTCATAAATATATCTTGTGTGAATTGTGTATGGAGCTAAAACCTGCGTATATGCAGCATTATTTTGCAATGCTTCATATAAAGTTCTCCCCTCAGTTTTATACACATGATGCAGCCATTCAACTGCTGATTTTACATTAATACCCAAAGCCTTTGCTATAGCTACTCTTTCACTATCGATTTTCTCTAAAAACGAAGCAACTGCTGGAGATATACCCTGCTGATAATGTAAAAAGGTTGATTGTTCTTCAATTCGTGCGATATTAAGTATTACAGGAACTGGGTGAAATATTACCCCAAGATTTGATAATCCTGTCTCGAGTGTCGAGCTTGTTGGAACTATGACATCGTAAAACTTGCTTAATAAATCACATACCATTTGTGTGTGATTCGGATTGTGAGCAGCAACATGAAGCTCCTTTTTAAGTGAGAATACTCTGCAAAGCCCGTTTTTAACAAGCCTGCAAGTGTATATCAATGTATCGGCTTCTGCAATTATAACGTCTGCCTTGAGTCCGTTTCTTTTTAATGTTTCTTTAAAATAATAAGTTCCTAATGTTCTTCCAGGATTTAATAATATAATCTGACCGTCTTTTAAAAACGGAGCTATTTGCTCAGCTATATCACCATGAGCATTTGCAGGAGTTGCAACCATTATAAGACTTGCTCCTCTGACTGCCTGTGCGATATTGCTTGTTAATTCATTTATTTTTTCTTTAAAGCTGTAATATCCAATTAACTCGATACCGCCATTTTGCTCGATTTCATGCAAAACTCTTGGATTTCTATTATATAATGAAACCTTACAGTCCCTGTGAGTAAAATAGGACGCAAAGGCTTGACCGCCGTTACCAGCACCAATTACAGTAACCTTCATAATACACCTCCGTTATCATTTGATTAGATTTCCATTTTTTCTCAATTCTTCAATTCGTTCTTTTTCGCTTAATTCCTTCATTTCTTCCTCAGAAAAAGCGACACATTTTCCGTCTACGACTCTTGTTGTCAAAATACCTCTAAATTTCTCGTTTTTTACAATATGCGGAGCGTCTATGATACCTCTTTTAATACAGTCTGCCAAAACAAAGGCATCTGATAGAGGGTCTTTATAATCCTTATAAAAATCACGAATAAATTCTTCTAAATAACGAACCTCAGAAATTAAGCTTTCTTTTCTATTGACAATTTCTTCATTTTTAGATAAATCTATATTATCATTGACTAAATTTCTGATTACTCCTCTGACTATTTTACAGCTTTCAACAATATTGTCAGGACTTGCTGCATGCTCTGCCTCATTAAAGCCCACTACATGAACAATATGAGGTTTAATATTCATAGCTAAAAATGTAGTGGCAGCTAATTGCCCCTTTGCAATATCAAGGTCTGGAGATAAATAATTCAATCCTGCTCTTACCTGTCTATATATCTTAAAATTATCATCAGCTAATTCCTCAACTAATTCAACCATAGCCATTACTCTTGCTAAATCCATTGAAAAAGCAAGTGTGTTAGGAGTATTAAACATATATTGTGCTATATAATTCTTAACTCCATATTTTTTAGCGTTATATGCAGATACATAAGCCATAAATACAGACATAACATCATGCGCATCTCTTAAAGACCAATGATGTGGCTCATTAATTTCTACTGCTATATTTCTATCTGCATGGTATTTAATGANNTTTTGTGCTTCATCTATTGAAAGTTCAACGCTCCTATCTCCACGGCCATCAAGTTCATTGTACCAGCAAAGTGGTATCGCCGTCCAAGCATTGTCTATAGTTTCGATAAGCATATCAGCCATTTTAAAGACATCAGCAGTTCCACTATAGCATCTTATCAATGGGTGATTGCCTCTTTTAGTAGCTTCCTTGAGCTTAACAAAGTCTTCTCTTGTTCTAAGAGGAACTCCTCCAGCTCCGTCATTTTTACTATCCATGTTTTGCTGATTAAAGAAAAACTGCTGTGTATTTTGGTCTGGGCCAATTGAAATTACATCTAATATCTTAGAATCTGCAATTTTCTTTATGCCCTCAAGTGTATCGTCATAAGATGGCAAACCAAAATGATGTCTTAGCACAGGATATGGATACTTTTCGTTAATTCTGTCGATAATATTTCCTTGGAAATAATTATCCTTATTATTTTTTTCGACTCCATTTAAAAAGCAAACACAATCAT
>DCPV01000105.1:0-622 GCA_002323775.1 Firmicutes bacterium UBA1535
AATAATTATTTACCGTTTTTTATAAATGCTGCAACTTTTTTATCTTCACCCTTTATGTGATTTATAAGCCAAGCTGCAACCTTAGTATTAATTTTAAAAGTCAAAGCAACAGTAGCTCCGTCCTTAACATAATCATCAATTATAGCATTAACCTCTGTTTTAAAATCATCATGTAGTTTTTTATGAGCTGCATATCCAGGATAATTATATTGCTTTTGTAGCTTTTCTTCATCAGCAAAATGCTTAACAGTATAATCAGCTAAAAATTTTACAGTAGATTGTATTTCTGCACGACCCATTCCCTTTGCACAAGCTTCCAAAAGATTATTTACAGCATTTATAAGCTCTTTGTGCTGTGCATCTATTGCTGCGTTTCCTGTTTCTAAACTTTTGTCAAAAGTGTATATCATTAAAAAGTCCTCCTTATAATTAATATGTGTTAGATGATTCACATACGTGAAGTCCTCCACACTATTATATTAGAAAAAATATACCATATTTTGTCGAATAATACAAGTATATTATTAAACCATATGGAAAGCCAAATGTTTTTATTTTGAAAAAATAATAATTACGTTTATTTTGTTTTGAATATATAGAATATATACTTATTAAAAACTTT
>DCPV01000105.1:845-7503 GCA_002323775.1 Firmicutes bacterium UBA1535
ATTAATTATTAAATAGTTTGCTTAGAAAAGCTATGTTATAATATAATTTCTAATATACACAGTTTTATTTTTGTAAAAAAAGAAAGGATTGTAAATTAAATGGAACTTAAAAAAAAGCAATTAAAACACATATCAACATGGATAGGCTTGATATTAACTGCCACAATGGCAGTAGCATTTATAGCTAATAATCTTATTTTTTATGCTGTTGCAACATGGGCTCCACACATAAGCTTTGAACCATGGTTTGCCTTGACAGTAAATGCTATAGGACTATATGCTATAGGTTATACAATGTTTAGAATACTTATGAAGATAATTCCTAATTATAGCGGTGAAGATGAAATAAGCGAATATACCTTATCAAAAGAGCTAGTAAATGAAGAAGAAGGCACTAATAAAATAAAAAAATATTCTTTTATGCAAATAGTTAGCTTGATATTCATTAGTCTTGCAGCTTTATATGTTTCTAATATAATAACAGTAGCAATTAATGCTTTAATAGCATATTTAAAAGGGACGGATATTATTAATCCGCTTCAAGCAATAATAAGCACTTCAAACCTTATATATACATTTATATTTGTTTGCATTGTAGCGCCAGTAGTTGAGGAGATAATGTTCAGAAAAGTATTGCTTAATAAATTATTACCATTTGGTAAAAGACTTTCAATTATAGTTTCAGCATTTGCCTTTGGCCTATTTCATGGAAATTTATACCAAATTCTATATGCTTTCGTTTTAGGAATAATACTAGCACATATAACAATTAACTCAGGTACTATTAAATATGCTATAATTTTACACGTTGTAATCAATACATTAGGTTCTGTCGTATTTCCAAGCCTTATTTTAAGTGGCAGCAAAATAGCAACAGCCGTTTCAGTGCTTATAGTATTTTTGTGCATAATAGTAGGAATTACACTCTTTGCAACAAAAAGAAAAGCACTATTTCCAAAATTAGTTGAGGAAACGCCACCAGAACAACAAGAGCAAATGAAAGTATCAACATCACTGTTATCAATAGGAATGATAGTATTTTGGATTGCAATATCAGCATTGATAATATCAAGAACATTCTTTTTAAATTTTTAAATTAAAAATTTGTTTTATTTTTCTTTACGTAGCTAAGGAAGCAATATAAATAAAAAACGGTTTCTGCTTCTTAACTCCCTTTGCCTTGATTTTACAAGGTAAATGGAGTTATAGGCTCGACAACCGTTTTTTATTTATACTGCTAAACTAAGCTTCGAGATAGTGTATATCAAAGAGAAAAGCTCTACTAATTTTTCAATAGATGTACTATAGACATATTAGACGCACTAAATATACTAATCAAACCTCCATTTGACTAATAAATTCTTTGCTAAACTTCATTCCATCCTTATACCCAAGATTAATTAAATGAGAAATTTTATTCTTATTAAAATTTAAAGTCCCATTAAAAAGATTTCCTAAATCATGATCCGGATTAATTAGATGCAGATTGGAATCTGGAAATTTTTCCTTTAATTCTTCTAATGATGTTTCATTATCGTTTGAAATTACTATTATATCCTTATACCCGTAGTCATGCAAAGGCTTAATAGGTACATTATCAATCAGACCGCCGTCAATATAATGCTTATCATTTATCTCTATAGGCTCAAAAATTAGGGGGAGAGCTGAAGATGCCAATAGAATTTTATATGTATTTTCAATGTTTTTATAATTTAACACTAAGTATGATATTTTGCCGACAGGTATTTTTTCATAAGCGCTTAACGCAGCCCTTATACCTCTTAGCTCTTTAGGAATATCAGTTATATCCACACTGCTTGCGTACATCACTTTATCAGAAGCCGATAGATTTTCTATTTTAAATTCTTTAAACAGTTCAACTAATTTTTTACGGTCGCCTAAGTAAGAATTTTTTAGTGGAGTATTTGTTTTTATACTTCTTAGCATATTCATGATTTCATAAATATTTATACTATCAGCAAAAAATATATCACTTACCCTGTTTTGCCAAATATCAATAGCTTTATCAATGCCTACGCTTTCGACAAGAGCCATATTAAGAGAACCTATGGATGCGCCTGAAAAACCAGTAATTTTGTCATATAAGCCATATTGGACAAGTGCATTTATTACTCCAAGCTGATATGCGCCCTTTGCTCCACCACCACTAAGAACTAAAGCTAAGTTTTCGATACAATCACCTACTTATAAAATATTATTATTAATAATTTATGCAAATATAGTTTGTTTTGCTAATATAAATTGTTATTTACTGTTTGTATTAATTATGCTACAATATAAAGGTCAAGCATTTGATTTTTTAAGACAGTGAGGTGGATACAAATGTTTAAAAAAGAAAATAGATTTATTAAAAAATTTGATTTTATTTTGTTTATTACTACTATAATTTTGGTTATTTACGGTGTATTTATATTAAAAAGTGCTACAATGAGTCTCAAAGCTGGCAGTATGCCATATTTGAAAACTCAAGTTGCTTCATTTATTATTGGACTTTGTGCGATAGTTGTATTGTTATTTATTGATTATGAAATTTATGGATATTTTTATATTCCTATTTATGTAATTTCTAATTTATTATTAATGGCAGTTTTAATTTGGGGGTATGGTGCCGATGAATGGGGTGCAAACAATTGGCTGAAAATAGGTCCTATTTCTTTCCAACCATCAGAAATTGCTAAGATTGGAGTAATCATTTCCTTGGCAAAATATGTAGATAAGAACAAAGAAAAAATAAATCAACCATTTACACTTATAAAAATATTAATTTTTGCTTTTATTCCTGTAGGTTTGATTTTATTGCAGCCAGATGCTGGTACTGCTATGGTTCTTATGTTTTTCATAATGATTATGTTATTTTCAGCAGGCTTAAGCTATAAGTATATAATGCCGGTACTTGTGGTTGCAGTTATTGCACTGATTGTAGGGCTTATATATATATATGGAGTCTTAGAAAAAGTTCATGCTGAGGGACTCACAGGTGGCTATAAATTAGCAAGAATACTTACGTTTCTTGATCCTACGCTTGATACAAATGGTAAAGGCTTGCAGGTAATACAGTCTGAAATTGCGATAGGTTCAGGTCAAATGTTTGGACGAGGATATCAGCAAGGCATACAAAATCAATATGGATTTTTACCTGCTAAGGAAACTGATTTTATATTTTCAATTTTATGTGAGGAATTAGGCTTTGTAGGTGGAGTATCCTTAATTCTACTATATGCTGTATTTTTGCTTAGGATGATTAAAATATCCAAGGGAAGTGCTGATATGTTCGGCTCTCTCATAGTCATAGGTATTATGGGAATGTTTTTGTTCCATATATTGGAAAATATAGGAATGACAATGAGGTTGTTGCCAGTAACAGGTATACCTCTGCCATTTGTAAGCAATGGAGGAACTTTTATGCTTATTAATATGGTAAGTGTAGGTTTGGTTCTTAGTGTAGGCTTAAAAAGAGGCCGGAAGGATTTGTTTAACTAGAATAAATATTTGCTTTTTATTGAGCGTATAATTTATTTTAGATAAATTTAATGAAATATAATATAAAATTTTTCCAAAATTTGGATTGTTAAATTGTAAAATATTTGTTGACATTAATGATATTTTTTGATACAATCATCATTTGTAAGAAACCGCTCGAATCAGGTTTGTAATATAAACATTTTAAAAGATAATGATTTATTTAACTATAATATATAGATTATAATCTTCAATGTACCTGCAATGGCGAGACTCAAAAAGAGGAGGTGCACTATGTACGCAATAATCGAAACAGGTGGAAAACAGTACAGAGTTCAAGAAGGTGACAGCATCAGAGTTGAGAAATTAAACTTTGTTGATGGAGATACTATAAAATTTGATAAAGTTTTATTAGTAGCTAACGATTCTAACTTAAACGTTGGAAAACCATATATAGACGGAGCTGTTGTTGAGGCTAAAGTTGAAAAACAAGGTAAAAACAAGAAGGTAGTTGTTTTCAAGTACAAGCCTAAGAAAGATTACAGAAACAAAAAAGGCCATCGTCAGCCTTATACACAAGTAAAAATTGAGAAAATAGTTTGCTAATATCAAAACATTAGCTTAGAAAAATTTTTTATATGATGAATATTTCATCTTAGTAAAAGAGGATATTATGACAAAAGTTACAATACATAAAACAGGCGACAAAATAGTTGGTTTTATTATTGATGGTCATACAGGTTTTGCTAATTTCGGAGAAGATATAGTTTGTGCTTCATTATCACTTCTATCTGTAACAGCGATTAATTCACTTAATATAGTTGCAGGAATTGATGAAAAGGATATGAATTATAAAATCAATGATGAATTAGGCTATTTGAAAGTAAGAACAAATAAAATAAATGATAAATCAGATGTAATATATAATACTTTTTTAGTTGGAATTCAGCTATTAATAGAAAATTACAGCGATTATATTACACTTATAACCGAGGAGGTGTAAAAATGTTATTAAAGTTAAATTTACAGTTATTCGCACATAAAAAAGGTGTTGGTAGCTCTAAAAACGGCCGTGATAGTGAGTCTAAGAGACTTGGTACAAAAAAAGGTGACGGACAGCATGTTGTAGCAGGAAACATACTTGTTAGACAAAGAGGAACTAAAATTCATCCAGGCCTTAATGTAGGACTTGGTAAAGACCACACATTATACACAAAAGTTGATGGTGTTGTTAAGTTCGAGAGAAAAGACAAGACAAGAAAGCAAGTTAGCGTATATCCATTTGCAAACGAGGCATAATAATAACCTACCTTTTTAGGTAGGTTTTTTTTGATAAAACATAAATAATTATTTGTTTTGAATACAAAGGGAATACAAATGATAGATTTTCTGTCTTTTGTCAAAATAGAAATAAGACATACATAAGAAATTTTAGATGTCTTAGGTAGATATTAAATAATTTATGAGGAAAGGAGGAATTGAATATGTTTATAGATATAGCTAATATACACGTAAAAGCAGGCAATGGCGGTAATGGTTCAATAGCGTTTAGGAGAGAGAAATATATTCCGATGGGCGGCCCAGAAGGCGGAAACGGCGGAAACGGCGGAAGTATAATCTTAATTGCCGACGAAGGCCTTAGAACCTTGATGGATTTTAGATATCAAAAAAACTATAAAGCTCAAGCTGGTGAAGATGGCAGAGGAAGACAGCAATATGGTGCGGCTGGTAAAGATACTGTTTTAAAAGTACCTGTTGGAACTTTAGTAAAAGACCGAGAAACAGGAATTGTACTTGCGGATTTAAAAGAAAATGGACAAAGCTTTGTAGTCGCAAAAGGTGGCAGAGGCGGTAGAGGAAACGTTAAGTTTAAAAACTCAATTAGACGTGCGCCACATTTTGCAGAGCCGGGAACTAAGGGCGTTGAAAGAGACATAACGCTTGAATTAAAGTTGATAGCAGATGTTGGATTGGCTGGTTTTCCAAATGTTGGTAAATCTACAATTTTATCAATTGTAACAAGTGCAAAGCCTAAAATTGCTAACTACCATTTTACAACATTAAAGCCAAACCTAGGCGTTGTAAATGTTGGAGTTGGACAGAGCTATGTTTTAGCTGATATACCTGGACTTATTGAGGGCGCTTCCTCAGGTGCAGGACTTGGTCATGAGTTTTTAAGGCATGTTGAGAGAACAAAGCTTTTATTGCATGTGCTTGATGCTTCAGGACAAGAGGACAGAGACCCTGTAGAGGATTTCTATAAAATAAACGATGAATTAAATAAATATAGTGAGAGATTATCATATAAAAAACAAATTATCTTGTTGAATAAGATGGATTTGCCAAATTCTAAAGAAAATGCTGAAAGAGTAAGAAAAGAATTAGGGGATAAATATGATATATATGAGATTTCAGCTGCTACAGGCGAGGGATTAGAGCTTGTAAAAAAGGTAGCATATGAACAGCTTCTTAAGATTGAGGATGAAATAGAATTTGTTGATCAAAGTGAAGTAGAAAGACTTTTCGATAAGAAGGAAAGAGATACAATAGTTATCAGAAAAGAAGATGATATTTATATCGCAGAAGGTGAGTTTTTAGAGCGTTTAGTAAACTTTACCAATTTTGATGATTATGAATCTATAAGTAATTTCCAAAAAGTGCTTATTGATAAAGGTGTTATTGAGAGATTGAGAGATTTAGGAGCAAAAGAGGGAGACTCGATAAGTGTTTGTGGAGTTGAGTTTGATTTTGTTGAATAAAGAAAGTGTGGTGTAATAAATGGCACTTAAAGGCAAAGAAAGAAGCTATCTAAAATCATTGGCAAATAGCTTGGAGCCGGTACTCATAATGGGTAAAAATGGCTTAACAGATAATGTTATAAAGCAATTAGATGATGCCTTAGAAGCAAGAGAGCTAATTAAAATAAAGTGTTTGGACAACAGTGGCTTAGATGCAAATGAGGTAGCTAGTGAAGTAGTAAAATTACTAAAAGCTGAATTTGTACAAAGCATAGGTAGTAAATTTACAATTTACAGAAAAGCAAAAGAACCAAAAATTAATATTCCAAAATAAATATTTTGTGTGAACGTGGAAATACTAGAGCTATGCTTTAGTATTTTTAATATATAGATTTATATATTAAACTTTTAACACATAAGTTTATGACTTGCATTTTAAC
>DCPV01000067.1 GCA_002323775.1 Firmicutes bacterium UBA1535
TCAAGAAATAGAAGTCATAAGGCAGAATCATATGATCAGTTAAAAAAGCTATTGGATTACAGTGAGATAAAACTAATTGTTCCAAGAATAGTTATCACAGAAGTATTTAGGCATATTGATAATGAGATAGATAAAATAGGTGAACATGTAAAAAATGTAAAAAATAGTGCAGATGATTTATATTGGATTAACCATGGTGAAGCACTTGAAATATTTAATAAAATACTTAAAGAAACAAAATCATCATTAAATTCTTTAAAAGATGAATATGCTAGTAGTAGTGATAATTATAAAAAAATATATAAAGAATTCTTTAATCAAATATTTGATAATGAAAATTGTATTATACTAGATGAAAATCAACATATTACATTTAAAGCTATGCAAAGAAGCTTATATAAGAAAAGACCTTTTCATTATGAAGATAAAGATAAACTCAAAGATAGTATGGCAGATGCAATTATCATTGAAACTTTGATTAATATAAATGATTTAATTAATATAAATAAAGAAGATAATATATACTTTATATCTAGAAATACAAAAGATTTTTCTGACAACTATATTGATGATTTATTTCACATGGATATTTTACGCGATTTAGAAGCGAAACATATTAATGATAAAATTAAATATAGCACCTTGTTTTCTAAGACATTATTAGAAGAATTTAAAGATGAATTAGATTCATCTGGTTTAACAGAAATATATGAAGAAGAAGCAAAATATGAAAGAAGATTACAAGTTGAACAAAGTTACAAATTACTAGATGATTTTGAGAGAGAATCTGTTGGACTATTATCACTTTCAGCCGATTATGAGGAAGTTATAGCAGGAACTAATGATATAATTAATTTTATGAATTTATTTGAAGAAATGAAAAATGAAATATTAGAATATTGTAACGATTATAATGATTCTTACTATTCATTAGAGTCTATGATCAATGAAACTAGTTTAGAAGAATTACAAAATATATTAAATGATAATAGACTATTAGTAGAAATTATAGACGCCAGCAAAAACGAAAATTGTATAAGAGAAAAAATTATAGACTTAATTAACTTAAAAATTGGCGGGGAAGATTATGCAAGCTTTGGAGAAGAATTTGTGTATGATGATTATTTTTCAATTAATAATACTTTAGTTACATTTAAAGATGAAAAAAATAATGAGTATAATTTAAAAACAGAAGGTTATTTGAATCCGTCAAGTGGTGAAAGTGACTATATATCAATATACTTGTATAATGGCGATATATCTATTGCAGAGGGTGATATTGAAATATATTATGGATACATTAATTATAATGAAGATGGAAATGTTAGTGATGGAGCTAAACAACGTATAGAATTGAATATAACTAATATACTGAGTAGATTAACAGAAATAAAAGATGAAATAATTTGTAGTTTAAATAATAAAATACTAAAATTAGATGGTTTAAAATATTTTTTAGAAGGTTTAGTTAAGGATTATAGTAATATACAAAAAAATTATGTATAATTAAAACAACTTCTGTTCCATTGGAACAGAAGTTGAAATATTATAAAATTTACATATAGTTGTTATTATTATTTATAAAACGAATGGGGATTTAAAGGGGACATAATCTAATAAGACATACACGATATAATTTATCCTACATTTATTTTAATGTAGTTTTTTGTATTTAAGCACATTTTACTGATACCAGTATATACGCAAAGTACGTCAGCCTTATACATTTATATCAGAAGTAAACCAATAAATAATAATATTATTAAATACATAAAAAAAGAAAGGATAACTTCTGTTCCAGTTGAACAGAAATCGCAAAAAGGGAGATTATTGGTATGACATTTAGAGAAGAACAAGAGATATTAGAAAATTATTTACTATCGGAAAATGCAAAAAAATCCACAAATTCAAAAAGAATAAATGACGAAGAAAAGGATGAGTATAGAACGAACTATCAAGAAGATATAAGAAAAATATTATACTCTGATGCATTTAGAAGGCTTAGGACAAAAACCCAAGTATTTTATGCTTCTGGTACTAATCAACACGATAGAACAAGGCTGACACATACCCTTGAAGTTACACATACTGCAAAAATTATTTCAAAAGCATTAAAACTTAACACTGATCTTGTTGAAGCAATAGCACTAGGTCATGATTTAGGACATACTCCTTATGGTCATGCTGGCGAGAGAGCACTTCATAATTGTTTAAAAGAACATGGAAAAACATTTTATCATAACGCACAGAGCGTATGGATAGCATCTACAATGCCATCAGAAGGAAACAGTGTTGGAAAAGGAAAATATGGATTCAATTTAACAATAGATACACTAGAGGGAATTTGGAAACATAATAAAAATATAGAAGTGTCAAAAAAAGAGCATAAATTTGTTGAAAATTTGCCATCTGAAATGCCTGGAAGTTTAGAAGCTCAAGTTGTAAATTTTTCTGATACAATATCTTATCTTTATCACGATATTAAAGATTCTATAAGAAAAGGTTTATTGTTAGAAGAAGATTTTATTAAAATATATTGGAAAAATAATTTTCATGGAATAAATTTTGATCTTAATTTATTATTAAATACATTTATATATGATTTAATAAAAAATAATAAAGATAATTTAGGTAAAGAGTATATATCCTTTAGCCAAGATATAGATATCGCATTTAAAAACTTGAAGAAATATATTAGTGAGCACATTTTATCACTAGATAATGTAAAGGAATCAGATGCTGAGGCCGAAGAAAAAATAACAAGTATATTTACTTATTATATGTATAATATTCATGAGTTAGCTGAAAGCACAGAAGCAAATAAATGGAAACTTAAAAACTACGGTCCAGAAAGAGTCGTTACTGATTATATTCAATGGTTTGGTGATGAAAGTGCTGATAATGAAGA
>DCPV01000129.1 GCA_002323775.1 Firmicutes bacterium UBA1535
AGCAGGCAAATCCTTTATATTTTCATATCCTACCATATCATATATAAGAGTTCTTATAAAGGCTGAGCCAACAAAGTCTTTAGCTTCAGGATAAGTGAAAACTCCTGGATTTTTCATAACAAATTCTTTAAGCTCTGTAGAATTAAGCGGCGGCTCAGAAAGTAATTTTCCGTTGTTGACAAAAACAAATTGAGCCTTTCCCCAAGGTGCTTCATAGCCATCTGTTGAATAACCAAAATCCACCGTTGCGGCAGGTCCTACAAGGTCTATATATTTTCCTGCGTTTTCAATTTTATTCAAAAATGGTCCGTGCAGAAGCTCATTTTGTTTAGCGTAATAAAAATTCTCTCCGTTAATCCATATTACATCTATTGAGCCCGCTTTTTTGCTTCCCTTTTCATTTGTAAGCTTTGTCAAAATTTCATCTATATTCATAGGTACTCGTTCAAGCTTTATACCGTATTGCTCTTTTACATAAGGTGCCAGCTCATTGTCAATCCATTCATTAACTCTAGGGTCACCACCCCATCCATAAAGCGTTACTACATCACTTTTTTGAGTATTATTGTTGAAGTAGAATACTGCACCTACAATCATTACTACTGCTATCAACGCAATGATTATTTTCTTATTCATTTTTTTCCTCCAATATTTTTATTGATTCTCTAAGTCTTTGAAAGACTGTAAACGCAATAAGCACTGCATATAAAAATGTTATTTGCAACATATATTTGTTGAACAAAATCATTAGCGTAAACATAATAAAGCCCTCTGTCCTTTCCATGAGACCCGCTTGGTAGTGAAAGCTTTTTTTGCCTTTATTTTCTATAAGCATTCCGCTTGTCAGAAACACCGACATCGACATCACTATTGTACATGTAAGACACAGCAATGCAAATACAGCTTCACCATGCTTTAGTGCGAATATTATAATAAATGCCAGTTCAACCACTCTATCAAAGAAAATGTCTAAAAGAGTTCCCGTCTTTGTTATTGACTTGCTTTTTCTTGCCATAGCTCCATCCACAGCATCCAAGTATCCTGAAATCCAAAGAACAGCTATAGACAAAAATTTATATCCAAAATAATATGCTGAGCTTGCACACAATCCTAAAACAAGTGCCATGAAAGTGACTTGAATAGGGGTTAATTTCAGCTTTAGCAAAAAATCAGATGTGCTATTTATATATTTATCAACATATTTTCTACCATAAGTATCAAGCATTTTCATTTCTCCTTTTCATGCTTTTTACAGCTCTATATCTGTTAATCCATGAGGAATTTGCTTCTGTTTGAAACAAAAGCTCAAGCACATGGTATGAAGCAAATGAATTTTGTTTAAAGGTATCTCTGCAAGAAGCACAATATGTTACAATATTGTTGGAAGGAGCCTGAGACGCTCTCAAATCAAAAAGCTTCTTTCCACTTTGAGGATTTAGAGCCATAAGCATATCTTTTTTTCCGCAGCACACTGTTTTTTCCTTGTTGTTTCTAAATTCCAAAACCTCAGCACCCATCTTATGCAAAATACTTCTTACATGCTCTGCTGCCTCTATATCATTAACAACAGGGCATGGGTCATGTAAAGAAAACTTTCTTCCGTTTAATATACCTAGACAATCTTTAGGAAAATATTCATCTATGATATGCCATGCTGATTGCACATTCACTTCACTAAATTCGCCCAATGTGACAAAACAGTTAAGACAAAGAGTATAAATATTTTTAATTCCATTTTCTTTAAAACTGTTCTTGAAAGATTCTTTTATTTTTTTAAAATCCTCTCCATGCTTAATATGCTTTGACGGTTTTCCACAGCAGGATGTGCTGTATGAAAGCTCTGGGATTGCAGTTTTCAATAGCCTATATGTTTTATCTGTTATTTCACTTCCCATTGATAGAACAGCACAGCCCGGCCAAAAAACATCTGCACCGCTGCTTGTCGTCGAAAACATTCTATTAAAACTCAATATTTGATGGCTTTTTACTATAAGTTCTCTATAATTCATAATATCTCTTTCTATTTATTTTTTCTTTCATTATAAATTCGTTTTAACAATATTATTAAGATACTAAGAGCAAACAGTATCAAAAGTGCTGTAACAATCATTCTCACACTACCCGTAAGCATTCCTCCAACATATGAATAAACTATGGTTGCAGGAAGCTGTCCAATTCCAGTAGCTATCAGAAATTGTATAAAACCAATTGATGTCAAGCCTGCCGCATAGCTTACGATGTCAAATGAAACAAAAGGGAGTAATCTACAAATCAATATAGTGTGCTTTCCATACCTTTGAAAAAATCCGTCTACACTTTCAAGTGCAAATTTGCTGGTGAGTTTTTCAACCACATCACGTCCTAATGTTTTTGCAATATAAAAGCACAGTGCCGCACCTGCCATTGAGCTGGTCCATGAAAGTATAGCTCCCTGCCACCAGCCAAAAATTGCAGCATTAGCAAATGTAATTAGAAATGCTGGCAATGGTGCGACTAAAGACTGAAATACCATAAGGAAGAAAGATACAATTACAGCATAAATGCCAAATGATCTTATGTATTCAGCTATTGTTTCGATATTCATTGAAGCAAAAATCGAAAATATTTTGTTAAAAAAGGATTTAACTTCCGGAACTACGAAGTAGAGTATAACTGCTAGTACTAGCAATGCAATTATTATGATTTGCGCTATGCGCTTCTTTTTATGTATTAATTCATTTTTCATATATATAGTCCAATTGTCTTAAAATTTTCTTTTGGATATCCTCCTTAGATTTTCTTATTTTAATTATTATACCCCTTTTATGCTCTATAACTCAAGCCTTAATATTGTTTATAAAATTTCTTTGATAAATCTTGTTAAAATTTCGGCTGCTTCTCCACGGGTTATCCCATCACTCGGTGCCAGTATTTTATTGTCTTTTCCACGCAATAATCCAGTAGAGACTGCCCATTCCATAGCGTGCTTACTCCAATCGGCAATTTTATCACTGTCGTTATATGAGCTCAAATCAGCTTTGGATGTAATATCTATACCCTTGTGCTGAGCGTAACGATAAAGCATAGTAATCAATTGTTCCCTTGTCAGTTTCTCATTTGGGGCAAAAGAATCGCTAGTTATGCCCTTAACAACATTAGCTTTAGCTGCCCATGCAATTCCATCAATGTACCATGAATTTCCTTGTACATCCTTGAAAGATAAATTGCTACCATCTATTTCAGGATTTTTTTCATAACGATAAAGTACAGTTGCCAGCATAGATCTAGTCATGGAAGAATTAGGAGCAAATTCAGCATCTGATGCACCAGTAAAAATACCTTGCGCAATTACAAAATTAATACTATCTTTAGCCCAATGGTTGTTAATATCCGTGAATTTCACAACAGCTTTAACCTTAAACACAACCTCTATGGTATGTTCTTTATCATCAGAAAATTTGTAAGAGCTTAATGCTCCAACGGATTTTCCGTCAATAATCAAATCAGCAATTTCATATCCGTTATCAGGTACTATTTCTATCGTTCTCTTATCATCAGCCATTATAACCTTTCCACCGGTTGTTTCTTTTGGCAAGGTAATAATCGGTGTTTTTACAGTTGAAGAACTGCTGCTGTCACTGTTACTATCTTCGCCACCACTAAATTCACGATAAATTATATCATAGGATTCTGACTTTGGAAAATCTAAGTGCTTTTTATTATAAGTGTATAGATTAATCTTTCCGCTATCTTCAAAACCTGTGTTATGGTCAAATGAGCTTGCATCTAACTTCTCTATGCTATTTGGCAGATTAACTTCTTTTAAAAGGCTTACAGCAAAAGCATATGCACCTATCTCCTCTAGTCCCTCATTAAGTATTAGCTTCTCCAAGCGAATAGCTTTAGTAGTACCAGAGAATGCCCTATAACCTAAAACCTTGACACTGCTAGGAATTTCTAATTCCTTAATTTGATGGTAGTAGAACGCACCTCGTCTGATTTCTGTAACAGAATTAGGAATTCTTAGAGTCTTCAACTGCGCACCATTGAAGGCATACTCATCTATAATCTCTACTCCTTGAGGAATTTCAATATACTGTAATGTAATGTTTCGGGCAAATAAACCTTTTGGAATTACTTTAATATTACTTGGCAAAGTAACATCTGTCAATTTGTTGGTTGAAAATGCACCTTCCTCTATATTAACAATAGTCTCTGGAATAATAAGCTTTTGTAACTTGTTACCATTAAAACATTGTTGCTTTAAAGTAGTTAAAGTGCTAGGGAATTCAATAGTTGTCAGATTATTATATTGGAATGCTCTTTCTTCAATTACCTCTAAAAATTTCGGTAACACAACTTTGTTTAAGCCATTAGGAGAGATAACTTCTTCTTTAATAAACTCATAACCATCAGGAATAAATGCTTCCTTAGCTATTTTTGTAATATTTTCGCCTTCCAGATTCTTATCAGGCAAAATGGTGTATCTATATAATATAGCTTTTGCTTTGCCTTCTTCTGTAAAGCCTGTTAAGCTTGTTCCTTCATAAGTGAAATCACTGGCTGTCCACAGCTCTTGTGGGTTAAAGTACACTATTTTATGACTTTTTGCATCTGCTATAAAATCTTTATGTGCTGCATTGGTAGTATAAATATCTACAGCACCACTTGTTACGCCTATATTATCAACAAAGCTACTTTTATCTAAAGCAATAACACTGTTTGGAATATCCACTCTTGTCAACAGATTTTTATTAAATGCACCCTTTGATATGGTTTCTAATCCCTCATTCAAAGTTAAGGATTTAAGAGTTTTTAAGTTTAAATTTCCTTCAAAGGCTTGTTTTCCAATGTACTTAACATTACCCGGAATAGTCAGTGCCTCTAATTTGTGCAATATAAAAGCGGAATCGCCAATTTTTTCTACTGTAGAAGAAATAACTAATGTCTTTAATTGAGCACCTCTAAAGGCATTTGCCCCAATTTCTTCTACTCCCTCAGGTATCTCTAAGTTTGTTAAAGTAGTATTGGCAGTAAATGCACCTGCTGGAATCAATTTTAATTTATGATTTATTTCCAGTGTCGTAAGCTTATTTATACCAAAAGCACCATTCCCCATTGTTGTTAAGTTTGTCGGTAATGTAAGTGTTGTAAGCTTATTACCGTTAAATGCCATCATCCCTATATGTTCAAGAGAATCTGGGAACGATAAATCCTTAAAATTATTATACTGGAAGGCATTATCTCCAATTATCTGTAATCCTTTTGGAAATGCTACGCTTGTAAATCCGTCCGGAGAAATTACTTCATTTTCATTGAACTGCGCTTCCATCTTAAATGAATTAGAAGCAATTTCTGTGATTGTTTCGCCTTGTGGGTTTACATCAGGTAAGACAAGATTTTTATTATCAATAGCCTTTATCTTTCCATCTTCAGACAAACCAGTAATTTTTCTGCCTTCGTATGTAAAGTCCTTTGCTTCCCACTCAGCAGAGCCTTCTGCATCCTTCAAAATAAGTTTTTGATAAGACGAAATGTTTTTTCCTCCAATACGGAAAATACGGTCGGCATTAAAATGGTTGGCATTTGAAGTATACATATAAACAATTCCTGAACCGTCTACAGGAGATGATTCAATGCCTGTGTTGTTCAAGAATGCAGTACCCGCTAACTTTTCTACTCTATAAGGAAGAATAAAGCTTTTTATTTGATTATTACAAAAAGCGGTACCGTCTATTTGGATTTTCTCTTTTGTATCTGCAATAGTTAAAGAACTTATTTTATTATCCTCAAATGCACCGTTTCCTATCTTTAAGGTACTTTGCGGAAAATGCACTGCTGTAATTTTATTATAGCGAAAGCACTGAGCTTCAAAATTACGAACACCTTCTGGAATTGTCAATTCACTAATGCTGTTGTTCATAAAAGCCCCGGCATTGATTGTAAATTCATTTAATCCTTCTGGAAAGATTACTTTTGTCAAGCCCTTGTTGGCAAAAGCATTGGTAGCAATAGCGGTAATTGTATTGCCGTCTTTGTTTTTTAGAGGAATTTCCAAAACCGTGTTGTCTGCTAGTTTATTAAGACCTGTATCACTAAAACCAGTCATAATTGTAGCATTAGTAGTATCGTACGTGAAGTCTTCTGCTGTCCAAGGTTTTTCTTCTAGGATTAGTTTTGCAGAAGCTGATTTCTGTTTTGAATCCTCAGCATCGAAATGAAAAATTGTTTTAGTAGCCAGATGTAAAGGGTTTTCTGTATACAAATAGACTAATTTAGCAGTAACAGGGTCATTGCCAAGATTATTTGCAAAAGCATCGCCAGCAATCCCTTTTACCTTATAGGGCAGGCGTACTGTTTTAAGATTATTCTTAGCAAATGAACTCTTTTGAATATCAATTCCATCCAACAAATTAGAATTATATCGATTTTCTTCAAAGACAAGAGTTTCTATCTGGTTTGTGCCAAAAGCTATCATTCCAATAGTACTGATATTATTATGTATCGTAACTTCTGTTAAGCTATTATCAAGGAATGTACCATCATTAATTACTGTAACACCTCGTGGAATTTCAACATGGGTAATATTTTTATTGCTCATAAAAGCCTGTTTGCCTAATAAGCTTAAATTATCAGGAAGCTTTAATTCGCCACTAATGCTATTTGAACTGAAAGCAGCATCTCCAATTGTTACAATAGTATCTGGAAAAGTAACAGATGTTAATTTATTTTTCGTAAAAGCCTTTACTCCGATCCCCGTAATTGCAGTACCAGTAACATTTTGAGCAGGTATTACTAAATCTTTATTTGTTGCAAGTTTATTAAGACCCTCTGTACTAAATCCTATAATAATTGTTTCATCATTTGGGTCATATTTAAAATCTGTTGCAAGCCAGCTGTCCTCAAGAGCATATGCCCCAATATCAGTGACTTCTGTAGTTCCAACATTAATTGTTTCATTGGCACTATACTCAAAATCTGATACAATCCAGCTATTTCCTGTGTCTGCAAAAGCGATTGCGGATACAGGAGAAAAAATTGCAACTATTATATAAACAGGTAATAATATTTTCGTTATTTTTTTAATTAATTTGTTCATCATTTTGTCCATCATTATGCACCTCAATATTATTTTACTCTTTAAATTCTTTAATTTTAGAATATATCCCCTTTAGAATGCAATATAATGAAAAAGGGATAGCCTACACATTGCAAACTATTCCCTTTTTTTATGCAGATTTTTATTTTTCAAGTAAATCAGTGTAAGTCCAGCCTTTGTATCCACCCTCTAAAGTGTAGATATTAGAAGCTTCTATCCCTGCTGCTTTTAAAAGTTCTGTTGCAGCTGCAGCGTATCTTTTACCAGAATAGCATAACAACACTATTTTCTTACCTTTAACATCTGTTTCTGATAATACTTTTTCTATATTTGCTTTAGCAGGTCCATTGTCATTATTAGTAACTATGGAATCCATATCAGCAGATATAGCACCTTTAACATGCTCAGTATCATAATCTGCTTTTTTTCTAACGTCGAAAACTATATAATCACCTTTGTTTTCTGATATAATAGTTTTGAGTTCATCTGCCTTCATGTACTGTGTTGTATCTACATCACCTTGTTTTTGATCTG
>DCPV01000226.1:0-5339 GCA_002323775.1 Firmicutes bacterium UBA1535
AAACTTTTTTGGTGAGAGCAACTTACATTGTGTGTCTGACGTTGTTAACAGTGAAGGCGTATCTGATTGGCTTAATAACATAATGTTACTAGAGAATTCAGATGATATATCCATTACATATACAAATTATAATAATATTAACTTAAGAGATTCGTTTTATGATATAACTGTTGTTAATGGTTATGATTATTTTGAAAATCCAGAAGATGTAATAAGAAATGCTGTTAGAATGACCAAGGAGAATGGATTAATGGTATGTATCGGAAAAGAACAGCCTTTTCTTAACGATGCGTTCCAAAAGATAATTGGAGATTATGATGTATATATATTTGATAACAACAACATAATTTTTACAAAATTATTAGAGGATAAAGATAAGTCAGAAGTAATTTCTGATTTAAATAAAAACAAGCTTGAAAAAATTAGAGAAGATTTTGCAGATTTAGAAAATAAAATTGTTAAAATTGATATTTTGGATGAAAGTATCTTAGATAATATTATTTCAGATGTTAGTAAATTCCAAAAGCAGATATTAAAAGTCTATAAGTCTATGAATAATATTGATATAAAATTTGAGTTATCTGAGCTCAAAGAGGCATTAATCAATTATAGAATTGTTAAGAATAATGATGGACAAAATTTGGATGAATATTTTATTAGGTGTAAGGAAAAATATTTTAAAATTCAGATTATTTGAAACTAAAATAAATTACTAAATATTATTAATCCTCATGAAATTTATATTTATTAGATTTCATGAGGATTATTTTTGTACTAGATAGTTAAAGTCATTTTTACATTTAGATATCATTTCAAGGTTTCATAATTTAATTTGCAATAATCTATCTATAGCAGGCTTGTACTCTGATTTTGCTGATAATTCGTAATATTTTTTGGATAGCTGTAAATTTCCAGAAACCTCATACCATGTACCTAAATTGTAAGATGCCTTGAAGCTTCCACATCCGTATACGCCTTGGTGTTGCGGTATTTCTCCAATTTCTAGGCATTTTAAGTAGCTTTTTTCTATTAGAGGAAGGTAATTTTGATATTTGACTATATCTGAAAGAATTAATCTCATATAGAAAATTCCACATAAAAAATTAAAATCCGCATATTTTTCTAAAATTAATTTTACCTCATCTATGATGTTTAATGCTTTTTCAAAGTCCTCAATTTCAATTAATGTATAAATATATTCTATAACACTATTTTTATAAAAGCTTGAGTTTTTGTTTGTTAGTTTATAAAATTCATCAAAATAGGTTACAGCTTCCTTAAATCTAGACATGTTTTTTAAGGTTATAGCTATTTGATAAAGAAGATAGCTGTCATTAGGCTTGTCCTTTAATTCATCCAATAGTATAGGTAAATTTCTATCACCCTTATTAGCTAAAAGATATCCATCATGGTCAAAATTAAGCGGAAGATGAATAATTGGTAAATTGCTGTCAATTTGCTCATGAATTTTTCTTATAAAATGAATACCTTTAGGAATAAGTCTCGTCATATAGCCGATGCCATAGTTAATTTCATTATTATCCATATAAGAGCTTTTTATCTGTATAGCTCCTAATTGCTCTGTATTCTCTAAAAATTCCAATATATCCTGCCTGCTTCCCTGTGCCAAATATTCATCTGCATCCAATATCAAATTCCAATCACTATCTGATTTAGATAATGCAAAATTCCTTGCATCTGAAAAGTCATTTTTCCAAGTATAGTCAAAAACCTTAGCTCCAAAGGATAATGCTATTTCTTTTGTAGAATCGCTAGAACCGGTATCAGCGATAATTATATCATCAACTAAGCTTTTAATACTTTCAAGGCAACGTGACAAGCAACGTTCTTCATTTTTTACTATCATAACCAAATTTAATGTTTTCATAATTATAACTCCCAATTTATTGCAAAACAGCCAAATGTTTTAAGACATTTGGCTGAAAACTTATAGTCACATTTAAGAAGTGACACATCTTTCATAAATAATTTACTCTCAAAATGGTAAAATATTTTTATAAAAGTATCTCTAATCTTTGATAAAATTATATGTAAAATCCAAGAGTATGTCAAGAAATATTTTCTATTTACAAGTTTCTTATGCCATACATTTATTATTTTATCATCTTTAAATATTACAAAAATTTAATGTTTTTATGCAGTTAAAAAAATTAAAAGTGGGTATATTATATTTATAAAGAATTCCCCCTCTATTTATTATATTTTGTTAGATTTTTTGTTTGTTGGGGTATGGGTATAATATGCTACTTATAAAGAATCTACAAAAAAACCAGTCAAGTGCTAAAAACATTTGGCTGGTTTTTATTATACCCAAATATTTAATTTTTAGTAGATAAGTAGTTTAAATAATTTTTCACAATTTTAGCAATTTACCTAAGTATTTAATATTCTAAAATAGTGATTTGCTTCTCTTAGAACGTGGTCTGCTAAAAGAGGCAGTATTATAGACCTTATTTTACATTCAACTATTCCTTGTACGCCCGATGTCTTGAATTTTATGTATTTTGCTGTTTCTGCAATGGTTTCACTTGTTACAGTTCCCATGCTTGCTTCTGTTGCTGTTCTAGCTTCCTCTAATAGTTCTTTGTACTCATTTGCAAATTCATTAGCTACAGAGATTAGCTCTCCCTGCGTTGGGTCGAGTAATCCACGTATGAACTCAGCGTGTTCCATCATGATTTGATTCCAGAATAATTCTACCTGTTTAATATCCATACTGTTGATATCCATGTCATTTTGCAGCATACATACATATTGTCTGTATAGTTTTGCTTCACGTATTATGTGTTCAATTAGCAGCGGATAATTAACAGTGAATATACAGCAATTTAATACATCATTTAAAATTCTTTCTTTAAAATCAATCAAGCCATCTAATAAATTTATAGCGGCATCGTTTAAGCAAGAAACATTTGAGGATATGTCCGGCATTTTTTTACACGGATCGCATTTTATCTCTCTTAACTCCATGCAAGTTATATTAGTATCAATTTTTATTCCTGTGAATTCTTCAGTTTTCTTTTCAGCATCTAATGTATAGTTTGTTACAATTTCCCCTGAATTTAAAACCTCTGGACTAACTACACAGTTGCTCAATTTAACAGCATCTGATAACAGCTTTTCAAATTGTCCTTTGTACCACATAGCTTCTTTAATATAACAGCTTTGTGTAGGCATAAATCCAGCACGCAAAAATAGTGCATGCTCTTTCATAATTCTAGCAAAAAATAAATGTAGCTCAAGTGATGATTTGATATAGTCTTGCACAATAACCTCCAAACTCTAACCGTTTCTTACGGCATAAAAAATCATTATTATAAACTACATTTAGTATATGTGTATCTTTTATTTTTGATTATAATACTAAACTTGAATTAAAAGCCATGCTAAAAATTATATCCAAGATTATATTTATCATTTAACTCATTTATTTGCTTAATCAGAACATCATTCATAGGTACACCTTTGTCTTTTCTATATTGATAAGTCAAATATTCCTTTTCTCCGGCAGTATAAATTCTATTCTCTCCAGGTGCTTTTTTAGAAGCCCTTAGTTCTCTTAGTATGTCTCCTGTTTGTTTTCTGAATTTATCAACTTCTACAAAATTTTCGATATTGATTGCTATAAAGAAATGTCCTAATTTATATGGCTTCTTATTTCCATTTTCGTCTATGTCGGTTAAAGCCTTCATGAATGGACCTAAATGCAGTGCGGAAGACAATATTTCAACTACTGTCGCATATCCGTAGCCCTTATAGCCTGCTAACTCCTCTCCAAATCCTCCAAGTGGAGTCAATGCAGCCTTTCCTTTTGTTAAATCGATTAAAACCTGTTTAGTATCAGTTCTTACATTGCCCTCATCGTCTATAACCCAACCTTCTGGAAGTGGCTTATTTTCTCTGTCATATTTTTCAATCTTTCCTCTTTGAGACGTTGATGTAGCACAGTCAAGTAAAAAATCAAATTCTTCATCAGTAGGTATTGCAAAGGTAAGAGGGTTTGTACCTAACATATTTTCTACTCCAAATGTGGGTGCTATTGAAGGTCTAGCATTTGTTCCTGTTATGCCTATCATACCTTTCTTTGATGCCATGAGTGGATAATATCCTGCAAATCCATAATGTGATGAATTTTTTACCGTTACCATTCCCATTCCGTAGATTTTTGCTTTTTCTATAGCAATTTCCATAGCTCTTTTACTGACAACATGTCCCATACCGTCATTAGCGTCCAATATGGCGGTTGTTGGGCTTTCCTTAATAATATCAATCTTTGTAACAGGATTTAATATACCTGCATTGATTCTATCTACATAGATAGATTTGAATCTTCCTACACCGTGGGAATCAATGCCGAGTTTGTCTGACATGATAAGTACATCTGCAATAATTTCAGCCTGTTCTTTGGGAGTACCAAGCTTAACAAAGGTATCCTCCATAAATTTTTCTAATAAATCAAAACTAATATACCTAGTATCACTCATTATAACACCAATCCTTTCTTTATTATTGCAAAATTAAGAATGAATATGTCAAATCTATAATGTTTTTATATTAGTATATACTAAATTGTGAATTTTGTATATAGTAGTTTAACGTTGAAAATAAAAATTAGCTTATAGTAAAAAGTCTCATTACATAAAATTCTGGGGTATAAAAAAATCAACCGCTAGTTATTCAAAACATCGGTTGATTTTCAATTTATGCCCTAATAAGTCTAAGCAATGTTTTGGTTAAAACATTCTTTTCTTCCTTATCAGCATTCTTCCACATATCATAAAATAGCTTTTCTGACTCTGTATCCGGAGAAGTTGTTAATACTGTAAAGCTAATTATTGATTTCGCCATCTTTTCAAGAATTGAATCAGGCATATTAGATTTTTGCGAATAATCTATCGCTTTATTTAGCTTTTGTTTCCATTTTTTGGTATCTATATATATTTTCGGGAACATAGTTACTCCTTTCGTTTTATTTATAATTAATTTTAAATTCTATAATTATGACTATACGCCGACTTCATAAGAACTCTAGTTTCTCTTTAAAAGAGAGGCTAGCTATTTACGCATAGAGCTGAGTCTATTTTTTCCTTATTATGACTTCCTTATGTCTTATTTATATGCAAAAATTTTTATGTACATGCCTAATATAAGCCTATATTAACTTAAATATATTTTTTACTGAACGAATAAAAATATTCAAAATATTTGTATTTTTTTAATTTGTAAATTTTAAGAAATAGTGTTAAAATATCTTTTAAGAGGAGACTACTATGGATAATAAAAACTTTACTCATTTACATGTACATACTGAATACAGT
>DCPV01000226.1:5559-7307 GCA_002323775.1 Firmicutes bacterium UBA1535
TACATACTGAATACAGTCTGCTTGATGGCGCTGCTAGGATAAAGGAGCTTGTTAAAAGGACTAAGGAGCTTGGCATGGAGAGCATTGCCATAACTGACCATGGAGTTATGTATGGTGTTGTTGAATTTTATAAACAGGCTAAAAATGAAGGTATAAAGCCTATACTTGGATTTGAAGCTTATATATCAGAAAGAACTATGTATGATAAGGACTCTCAAAAAGATAAGGGGCAGTATCATCTTGTTTTGCTTGCAGAAAATAATGAGGGACTTAAAAATATAATGAAAATTTGCTCTGCCGGCTTTGTTGATGGTTTTTATTATAAACCACGTGTAGATTATGAGCTGTTAAGAAAACACAGCAAGGGTATAATAGCTTTGAGTGCTTGTATAGCGGGTGAAGTTCAAAATCTTATACTTAACAACGATTATGAAAAAGCCAAAGAAAAGGCTTTGCTATATGAAAACATATTTGGTAAAAATAATTTCTTTTTAGAAATGCAGGACCATAACATGAACGAGCAAAAAATTATTAACAAGGGTCTTTTAATGATGTCAAAGGAGCTTGATATACCTTTAGTTGCCACGAATGATGTTCATTATATAAATAAAGAAGATGCCAGGTTTCACGATGTTTTGCTATGTGTTCAGATGCAAAAAACCATTGATGAAGACAGAATGAAATTCCCTTCAGATGAATTTTACTTAAAGAGCTATGAGGAAATGTCAGAGCTTTTCCCAATGGAGGCAATTGAAAATACTCTGAAAATCTCCGAACGCTGCAATGTAGAGCTTGATTTTAATACAGTCCATCTACCAGAGTTTAATGTTCCGAAAAATTACAGCAAAAGCTCATATTTTAGAGAGCTGTGTCAAACCGGACTAAGCGAAAGATATGATATTATAACTAAGGAAATTCAGGATAGACTAGATTACGAAATATCTATTATTGAACAAATGGGGTACATAGACTACTTTCTGATTGTTTGGGATTTTATAAAATATGCAAAAGACAATAAAATTATGGTAGGACCGGGCAGAGGCTCAGGTGCAGGAAGTATAGTTGCATATTCGCTAAAAATAACAGGTGTAGACCCTATAAAATACAATTTATTCTTTGAGCGTTTTTTAAATCCTGAAAGAATTAGTATGCCTGATATAGATATTGATTTTTGCTATGAGAGACGAGAAGAAGTCATAGATTATGTAACAAAAAAATATGGAGATCAAAGAGTTGCACAGATTATAACTTTTGGTACAATGGCAGCAAGAGCTGCTATAAGAGATGTTGGCAGAGCTTTGAATGTACCATATAGTGAGGTAGATGCAATAGCTAAAAGAATTCCTATGACTATAGGTATGAGCTTATCTAAGGCTTTAGAAATCGATAAGGATTTAAGGGAAATAGCTGAAAATAATTATAGGGTAAAGGAGTTAATAGAGATATCATTAAAGCTAGAGGGATTGCCACGACATTCCTCTACTCACGCAGCAGGAGTTTTGATATCTAAGGAGGAAGTAACTGAATATGTTCCGCTTTCAAGAAACAAGGACATAATCACAACTCAATTTAATATGGTTGAGCTTGAAGAACTTGGACTTTTGAAGATGGATTTTTTAGGACTAAGGACATTGACAGTTATACAGGATTCTGTAAATTTAATTAAAAAAAATCATAATATAAACATAGATTTTGATAAATGCAGTTATGATGATGAAAATGTATATGAGATGTTTTCTCATGCTGAT
>DCPV01000173.1 GCA_002323775.1 Firmicutes bacterium UBA1535
CATCTAAAATCAATATTTTAGGCTTTTGAGCCAAAGACATCGCAATCCACGCTCTTTGCCTTTCTCCACCTGACAATGTAAGAACAAATCTTTTTCTAAGCTCTGAAAGCCCTGTTTTTTCCAATGCCCAGCTAATTATTTCTCTATCTTCTTGTCCTAGTCGTCTTCCAAATTTCAAATGAGGAAATCTACCATAAGAAACTAATTCCTCAACCAATATATTGTAGGGTATATTTTTTACCTGTGGCAAAACTGCAAGGCTTTTTGCCAATTCTTTAGTGTTGATTTTTTCCACGCTTTTTCCATCTACATAAATATTTCCACCTGAGATTTTCAGGCATCTGCTCAATGCTTTTATAATTGTGGATTTTCCTGAGCCGTTAGGTCCTATTACGCTAAGCACCTCTCCTGAATTCACTTGAAAGCTTATATTTTTAACTATCTCTTTTTCACCATATTTTACGTTTAAATTTTCAACTGCAATTTTCATCAGTAGTCCTTCTTTCTTCTTAGCAAATATAGGAAAAACGGTGCACCCAAAGCAGACATTATAATTCCGACAGGTATTTCCTTTGGAGCAAACATAACTCTTGACAATGTGTCGCAGAACATAAGTGTCGCAGAGCCTGTAAATATTGAAGCCGGTAATAGGTATCTATAATCAGAGCCTATAAATAATCTTGTCATGTGAGGTACTAAGAGACCGACAAATCCCAATAAACCCACAACGCTCACCGCAGCTCCTGAAAGCAGGGAGGATATTACTATAAATAAAAATCTAGTTTTTTCAACATTCAACCCTAAGCCTACAGCAACCTCGTCGCCAAGCATCAGTATATTAAGCTTGTTGGATACAAGAAAGGCTAGTGTCATTCCTAATATTGCGTAAGGAAAAATCATATTTACATGCTTCCAAGCTATTGCTGAAAGTCCTCCAACCATAAAATCAACTACTCCAGAGACCTTGTCAGGATAAAAGCTCATAATTATATTATTTCCTGCACCCAGCAAAGATGAAACCGCAACTCCTGCCAGAATAAGTCTGGAGGGTGAAGCTCCCTCACTCCATGATAAAAAATATATAAGCAGTGTTGCCAATAAGGCACCAACAAATGAGCCTGCCGGTGCTAGGTAATAATAATTAGGAAATACTATTAATAATAGCAAAGTCGTCAGCCCAGCTCCCGATGAAACTCCAATTATATTAGGACCAGCGAGAGGATTTCTCATAACTCCCTGAAGAATCGCTCCCGATATAGCAAGACATGCGCCTACCAAAGCAGCAACTATGGTCCTTGGTAAGCGTACATTCCATATTATTTGATAATTCATAGTGCTTTTATCTATGAACAGAGCATTTATAATTTCTTTTGGCGTAATTTTAACAGCACCATTCCCCATGCTTATGAAAAAAGCGATTATTGACAGTGCAATAAAAATCATTACAATTAAGCTTTTTTTTATTTCTATTTCCTTTTCGTTACAATTCATATTTTCTCCTGTAATATTATTAAGCGTAATTTTTATTTAAAAACCTCAGGATACAATATTTTCGCAAGATTTTCATATGCCTCTGCGTATCTGATATTTGGCTTGTACATATATAAATCCTTTGGAAGTACTATGTATCTATCTCCTTTTACAGCTTTAAGAGATGTCCATGCAGGATTGCTTTCAACTTCTGACTTTAATCTTTCCTTTATTTTTTCCATATCAGAGCCCATAGTTATGACAAATATAAAATCCGGGTCCTCTTGAATCAATTTCTCCATGCTAAAAGTTTTTGTATCTTGAGACTCACTCATAGAATCTGCAATATTTGTAACGTTTAAGTCCTTTAGCATTTCCCCGACCATAGTATTAGAATCACGAGCTGCAATGGCTTTGCTAGTTGCACGAAGTATTATAGCCTTATAATTTTTATCTGTAGGAGCTTTTGCTATTATTTTTTCAACTTCATCTTTAACTACAGATATAATATCTTTGTATAAATCTTCTCTGTCTGTAAGTGCTGAAAAAATCCTTAAAGTTCTGTAGTAATCGGCTCTTACATCATCGTTAAATGCAACAACTTGAATATTACTTTGCTCTAATACAGGAATCATTTCTTTATGTGAATTGTAATCGCTTAAAATCATAACCAAATCCGGTTCTAAGGACAGTATTTTTTCTAGGCTTGGTGTCCCTACAGTGCCTACCACTTCAGCAGACTTTGCATTTTCTACAGGTTTTTCCTCTGTATACTCTAATCTTCCTACAACCGTTCCTCCGCAGCTGTCCCAAATATCCAACAGTGAATTTTGCAAAATAATAACCTTTTTAGGATTTTTTTTAACTTCCACTTTTTTGTCCATAGAATCTGTAAATATAACAGAATTTTCTTTTATTTCCACTCCGTATTCTGAAACTAGAGGATTTTCATTATTATCTTTATCTTCGTTGTTTAAAGGCTCTTTTGAATGATTATCTGTATTTTTATCGCTACATCCTGTCATAAATAATACAAATATCATTGCTGCTATTAAAATCATTATTATTTTATTTTTCAATTTTATCTCCTATTTTTGTGCATCGTTTTTTTATTGTTATTGCATGATTAAAGGTTATAACCCCTTTTAGTTATAATTTTACCATTTTCAATGTAGGATGAACTGTTTCCAACTATTACTATGCTCACCATATCAACTATTTCATAATTCATGGTTTCTAGGGTAAATATGCTTATCTCCTGACCATCCCTCCCTGCATTTCTGACTACACCTACAGGAGTTGAGCCTGCTTTATGTTTTTTAATTATTTCAAAGGCTTCCTTTAAATAATCAGGACGTCCCTTGCTCCTTGGATTATAAATACATATTACAAAATCAGCTTCAGCTGCTAAATTAACCCTCTTGTATATTAAATCTAAAGGCGTCAGCAAATCACTGAGACTTATATGGCAAAAATCGTGCATTAGAGGTGCTCCCAATATGGCAGCAGCTTCGATTGATGCAGTAACTCCGCTTATTACTTTAACATCTTCTCCATCCGCCATTTCTAAAACAAGTCCTGCCATGCCATAAATACCAGCATCTCCAGAGCTTATTACTCCTACGATTTTTCCTGTTTTAGAAATTTCAATCGCCTTTTTAACTCTTTCTATTTCTTGTTTCATACCGTTGCAAACTACTTCTTTATCCTTGATTAAGTCTTTTATCAAGTCTATATATGTTTTATAACCTACGATAACCTCTGAACTTTCTATTGCCTTTATCGCCTCGTAAGTCATAAGCTCTTGCTTGCCCGGCCCTATACCAATTACATAAATCATTTAACCACCCATCTTTTATTTACCAAAATTGTCGTAAAATATGATACATTCTCTTTTTTCATTGCTTCAATGTTTCTGTATACTACCTCGTCATCCTTAGATGAATTACTTACAGCTATGGAACAGCCCAACAGCTTTTCCTCAGACAATATACTTACTACTTTCTCAAAATTTTTATAAACTTTCATCAAAACTATTGAATTTTCATTTTGCAAATACTGCCTTATTTTAGCTCCTCCTATAGTGGCAGGTACTATAACTAAAGCATCATCTCCCTCAACCAAAGGAAAATTATTGTTCGAAGCTATATCCAAAAATGACGTTATCCCCGGTATTGTGGAAATTTCTATCTTATCCCTCAACAGTCTAAGTAAATATATATATGTGCTATAAATCATAGGATCACCTATGGTTACAAAGCCAACTTTCTTACCTGCCTTAACATCTGCTTCAATTTCTGCGGCAATACCGCTCCATGCCTTTTGAAGCTCATCCGAGTCATAGTTCATGGGAAAATGCCTGTCCTTAATTAAAGTGTTGTCTTTTAGATATTCTTTCACTATTTTATGTGCCATACTGAATTTTTCGTCCTTTTTTGCTGTTGGAACGTATAAAATATCAAGACTTTCCAGCACATCAATAGCTTTTTTAGTAACAAAACCACTGTTTCCCACTCCAACTCCTATTCCATAAAACATAATTCCTCCTATTAATATCGCTAAATCATATGTTTATTGTATTGATAAAATTTTTCATATATGATTAGCAACAAAAATCCTATAAGTTGTACAGCAATGCGTTGCATATAGCTGCTGCTACGTTGCTTCCGCCTTTTCTGCCCTTTGCCACAATATACTCTATATTTTCCAAACTCATTATTAATTCCTTTGCTTCCACAACATTTACAAAGCCAACCGGCACACCAATAATTAACTCTGGTTTAAATTTTCCCGACTTTATCATTTCATATATTTTTATGAGTGCTGTCGGAGCATTACCTATTGCTAAAATTACCGGTCCGCTTATCTTTGACGCTCTCTCCATTGAAACGGTGGCTCTAGTCTCTCCTCGTTCCTCAGCTTCCCTAAAAACATCCTCATCAGCCATAAAGCATTTCACGCTTACTCCGTAGTTTGAAGCTGTTTTTTTATTAATTCCTGCAAGAACCATATTTGTATCTGTTACAATTGTAGCTCCGCTTTTTAAAGCCTCTTTTGCTTTCTTAATTGCATTTTCTGAAAAAATTAAATTGTTTAAATAATCAAAATCTGCTGTTGTATGAATTACCCTCTTTATTATTGGCTCTTTTTCTTCAGGTAGTTTTAAATCTCCCAATTCTTCTTGTATTATTTCAAAGCTTCTTTTTTCAATGTTATGTGGCTCCACATACTGTATATTCATTAAACTTATTCTCCTTGTGCTGATATTCTCTACAACAAATTACCAAAATCTATATCATATTCATCTATTGCAACTGCCACTGTAACGGAATTTACAATGGTCTTTTTTATTATAAGATTTTTAGAATTACTATCCTGTACAGCTGCTCTTTCACTTACTGTATCTACTCCAACGGTTTCCTTTACAAAAGCCGACTCTGTGAATCGCCCCTCTATTTTATTCAAATCCTCCTTTGAATAGGTATTAAAAGGCACCTTAAATATCTCAGCAGTTTTAATAATTCCATCTTCATCCTTTTTCAAATCTATGGAATTAATAGATTTTATGCCAAAGCATGAAAGTTTGTTTTTTGTTAAAACTTCTTTTATAGCATCATATATTTTAGCAAAATCCGTATATCTTCTGCATCCGACTCCTACAGAGAGTATTTTGGGAATTAGATTCAGTGTGATTTCAAAGGGCTTTTTGCTTTCATCCAAACTAAGACATATGCCTATTCTTTCAGCATTTGTACTAAATTCATTAGGAACTTCGCCTTTTATATCAAATTCCGAATAAAAGCCTATCTTTTCACCCTCTAATATAGAAGCAGAAATTTCCCGTGCTTTTTCTAAGCTCATGATGTGTATTCCTCGTAATGTAGCCCATTCGTCGACTGCAAATCTATCGTTAATATCTGTCGCTGTGGTAATAACAGGATTTGCCCCGATTATTTCAGCTATTTTTAGTGCTAGTCTATTAGCCCCTCCAATGTGTCCGCTTAAAATAGGAATTACGTTCTGCCCTCTTTCATCTATACAAATCACAGCAGGGTCATGCTCTTTACTTTTTATGTAAGGAGCAATAGCTCTTACAGCAATGCCGATAGCCCCTATAAAAATTATTGCATCGCAGTTTTCAAATGAGGTTTTTGTGCTTTTGTATAAATCATGTTCTCTTAATTTTACATGCTTTGAATTTTTTATATATCTTTCAGGTGCATATGCTGTAGCTGTATCTAAATCAATACTGTCAATCAGCCTGTCACAAAGAGCAACACCTTTAGATGAAAAAGCATAAATATCTATCTTCATTTTATACCAACTATTTCATAGATTTTTTTCATGTCAAGAGATTTCCTTACAAAATCAGCTAAAAGGTCATACTGACTATCCTTGTATTTTTTTATATCAAATTCCTCAAGCTCACTGCTATCTATTCCTTTTTTGTCCATGAGTATCCTTACTAATGTATTTACAAATTCTGCGTTATCAAATATGCCATGAATATAGCTTCCTGCTACATTTCCTAAAACACAACCATCCTGTGAATATATGGTGTCGTTTTGCTTTTCTTTATCAGATAAGATTGATAAATCATTGCTTGTTACCTGTATGGTTGACAATGATGCTGTCTCTATGTTTGATATTTCTTTGTCTTTAACTTTTGTATTACCCATATGAATCTCATAACCTTCAATTGAAAGTCCCGATAATTTTTTATAAAAGCCTTCAATCTTATTAATTGTACCCTTTACCTGTGTTGTAGTTTTATTTATATAAAATGTAGTCTCTGTGCTTAAAAGACCAAGTCCTTTAATTGACCCTCCACCCTCCATATTTTCTGGGTCGTGAATATCTTCTCCCAGCATCTGATAACCTCCACATACACCAAACACTGGACTTCCCTCTTTTGCATATCTTATAATTTTTGTTTCCAACCCGTTTTGTTTCAACCATTTTAAGTCCTCAATGGTATTCTTAGTTCCAGGTATAATTATCATATCAGGATTTCTAAGCTCTTTTACACTGCTTACATATCTTAGAGAAACTCCTTTGACCATAGAGAAAACATTAAAATCCGTGAAGTTTGAAATCCTTGGAAGCCTTATGACCGCTATGTCTATTAGACTATCCTCTCCAAAACCTGTCAGTCTTTCTGAAAGGCTGTCCTCATCATCTATGTCAACTTTCAAATAAGGAACTACCCCTAGCACATCTACACTTGTTATATCCTCAAGCATTTTAAGACCACTGGTAAGTAAATTAATATCTCCTCTAAACTTATTTATAACAAAACCCTTAACTCTTAATTTTTCTTCCTCATCAAGTAAAAGCATAGTACCTGCAAGGGAAGCAAAAACTCCTCCTCTGTCAATATCTCCTACGATTATAACAGGAGCATCAACTAATTTAGCCATCCCCATATTTACTATATCATTTTCCTTTAAATTAATTTCTGCTGGACTTCCAGCACCCTCAATTACTATTATGTCATAATCCTTAGCCAGTGAATTGTAAGCTTCCATAATATGAGGAATCATATCTAGCTTGTGCTTATAATATTCAACCGCAGTCATATCCTTAAAAACCTTGCCATTTAAAACAACCTGAGAGCCTTTTTCACCTGTAGGCTTCAATAGTATGGGATTCATTCTAACATCAGGCTCTATACCTGCCGCTTCCGACTGCATAACCTGTGCTCTGCCCATTTCCAAGCCATCCTTTGTTATAAAGGAATTTAAAGCCATATTTTGAGACTTAAATGGAGCAACCCTGTACCCATCTTGTTTAAAAATTCTGCACAGTGCTGCAACAGTCAAGCTTTTACCTGCATTGGATGTTGTTCCCTGTACCATAATTACCTTTGCCATTTAGTTCCTCCTATTAATCTGATTCATTTTCTTTTCCCTGTATTTTCAGTTTTATATCCATGTACAAATTACACAAAATGTTAAAAAAACTTGTGCATGAACCCTGTGCATATGCTTTCTTTATTTATCAATTCTTCAATATTCTCTCATAAGCTATTGACTTTTTAATAAAGTTTTCTGCAAATTTTAGATTTCCCATAAAATGGATATGCGGATATCCTGCAAATTTTGTTTCATCTGCTATTATTGCTTTCCAATTTTTTTGGGATTCTGGCTTCTTTGCAACAAAACTTTCTCCTGTATTTGTTGAATCACTGTAATGAAACTCGTGTCCGTTGATTGAATCTCCCATATCACACATAAGGTTATTATTTTGACTTGTAAGAGTCACGTATCCAAAACGTGTCAGCGAGCTTGTCATGTGACTTGCTCCTTTAACAGCTCCTACTAAATTATACTCTTTAGTTTCTCCCTCAAAAGCATCCATAAGATACATATATCCTCCACATTCCGCAAAGGTTGGCAGCCCTGTAGCTATTTTTTCATTTATATCTTTAAGCATGGATTTATTGTTACTTAGCTCTTTCATATACAGTTCAGGATAACCCCCACCAATATAGAGTCCCGAAATCCCATTTGGCAGAGCTTTATCATTCATGGGACTAAACTCAATCAGCTCTGCTCCCATATCTTTTAGCACATCCAAGCTATCTTGATAATAGAAGCAAAATGACTTGTCTTTTGCTATTGCTATTTTTGTTTTTCCTATATAATTAATTTTTAGCTCGTAATATTCTATATCGCTGTTGCTGTTTGCTAGGTTTAAAAGTCCGTCTATGTCAATTGTTTCAAGAGCCTGTTTTCCTAGCTCCAAAACTATTTCTTCAAGTCTTCCTATCTCCTGTGCTGTTACCAAGCCAAGATGTCTGCTTTCTAATTTACAATTTTCAAGATACGGTATATAACCATATACTTTTACATCGGTATTGCTTTCAATTACATTTTTATAATAATCATACATTCCCTTTGAAACACTATTTAAAATAACGCCTCTGATATTACTTTTAGGTCTAAAGTTTTTAAATCCCTCTACTATTGCAGCTGCTGAAGCTGCCATACCTGATGGCTTAATCACCAATACCACGGGACAGTTAAGTAGCTTAGATAACTCATAGGAACTGCAAGATATTCCTAAGCCGATACCATCATAGTAGCCCATAACTCCCTCAATAATTGAAATATCTGAATTTATAGCATTCTTAGATAAAAGATATCTGCAATTATTTTCACCAAGCATAAATTTATCTAGGTTTCTCGATTGCACCTTAATTACTTCCGAATGAAACATAGGGTCTATGTAATCAGGACCTGACTTAAATGCCGATACTTTCAATTCTTTCATGGAAAATGCTTTAAGCAGTGCTGTTGTTACTGTAGTTTTGCCACTATTGCTGCTTATAGCTGAAATCATAATTTTAGGTATACTAGCTATCATATCTATTTCCACTTCCACTTATTATATAAATTGGATTTTGAGCCATCATCATATGGTATTGCCCAAGCTCCCTTGCTTTTGCAACTGAAACACACACTATCTCAACATCCTTAAAACCATACTTTTTCATGCACTCCAAAGCCTCATTTAAGCTCTCTAAAGTTATTGCATTTATAACTACTCTAACAGATGGATTTTTTTCAAGTAGTACTACTATTATTTTCTCCATGTTCCCACTACTGCCTCCTATGAAGCAAGCATCAGGCGGAGGAAGATTTTCAAGACCCTTTGGTGCATTATTATTTATTACTTCTATATTATAGGTTTTGAATTTCTTTATATTTTCTATTATCAGGTTGCATGCTTCTTGATTTTTCTCTATCGCATATAGTGTACCGTCGCTTAATTTAAGTGCTGTTTCAATTGATACAGAGCCTGTTCCTGCCCCTATATCATATACTATATAATCATTTTTCAAATGCAGCTTAGCTACAGAAATTGTCCTTACTTCACTTTTAGTCATAGGAGCAGAGCCTGTGATAAATTCCCCATCGCCTATAGCTCTGTATATATTTTCTTTACTTACAGGCTCATCATTGTGAACAATCATTACAGAAAGTCCAGTGAAGATCATTCCTACAATGTTAGCAGCTATATCCTCAACTATTCTCTCATCGTCATAAGATAGATTTTCACCTATACTGACTTTTAGATTACCTAAACCCTTTGATTTTAATATTTCGCATATATTGCTAGGATTCATTTCATTATCTGTAAGGATGAACAGTTTTTCATTAAATGCTACATTGGAAATAATATTTAATTTCCTGCCATGTGCACTTACATATTTAATGTTGTCCCATGATAAATTTAGTTTTGATGCAAAGTATTGCAATGAGCTTATCGCAGGAATATTTTCAAGCTCAATTTCTGTGCCATTTTCTTGTTTTTCACTATCTCCCTGTATTAACTCAGTTAGTTTTTTTGAAAGGCTGTAAAAACCTGTATCTCCTGAAACCAAAACTCCAAATATATTATGGCTGCTTTTTTTTATATATTCATATATACTTTTTGAATCACTGCTTGTATAAGTTTCTTTAGCTAAATCAGAGATGCTATCAAGCATTCTTTTTGCTCCAATTAATATACTGCATTTACCTAGCACATCAACCGCTCTCTTGTGGAGAAAATCTCTGTTTCCTATTCCTATTCCTACAATATAAACTTTTTTCATATCATATCCTTTTCTAATAAAACTTTTATCTCCTCTAGGGTGCATCCTGTCTCTAAAGGTTTTCTTACCACAATGCAGCTGCAATCTGATTTTTCACAAGCTTTTACTTTTTCCTCAAGTCCTCCTGATGCTGCGCTTTCCTTTGTTATCAAGGATACCGCATTTATGGACTTTATCATTGCTTCATTTAGCTCAGAGCTAAAAGGCCCTTGCATACAGATTATATTTTTGTTTGAATATCCCAAATCAATTGCCTTTTTAAGAGAATCCTCCATAGGTAGTATTCTGGGATAAATTCTTTCTTTATAATTATTCACCTGTGTAAATAATTCTAAATCTTTACTTCCTGTTGTCAACAGTACCTTTCCGCTTTCTTTATTTAATAAAGTAACTGCTTCCTCCATGCTATCTACATATGTACAACTTTCATAATCTCTGCTTTCTCTTACAATTCTAAAATATTTAAGATTGCTATACTCACTTGCTTCTACAATATTTTGTGAGACTATTTTGGCAAATGGGTGTGTTGCGTCAATAACATGGCTGTAAGCCTTATCTTTAAATAAATTTATCATTTCATCTTTATTCAATCTCTTTTGGAAAACAGAAATATTATCAATTTCTTCAACAAACTGTTCAGCATATTCCGTTGCTACATACAAATCTGCTTTTATATGTCTGCCAGACAGAAATTCAGCCAGTAGTCTGCCCTCTGTAGTGCCACCAAAAATACAAAAATACATTTTATTCATTGTTTTTACCCTGTCTATATTCGTGTGTGAAAGTAGGATTGTATAGCTCACTTCTTTCATATTTATCTCCAAGAAAATTTCCTACCAATATTAGCGCTGTCTTTGTTATATTATTTTCTGTCATGGTTTGATGCAAAGTGTCTATCGTACATCTAAATATTTTTTGTTCAGGCCAAGTAGCCTTGTACACAACAGCAACAGGAGTAGATGGCTCATAGCCTCCTTCAATTAGCTCTCTTTCCAGCTCTTTTGTAAGACTTGAGCTAAGGAATAAAGCCATACTTGATTTATGCGACGCAAATGAACGAATACTTTCTCTTTCCGGAGTTTTTGTTCTGCCCTCCATACGAGTTATTATTACAGATTGGCTGACATCCGGCAGAGTGTACTCTGCTCCCAATGCCGCTGCCGCACCGCAGAACGAGCTGACTCCCGGCACAACTGCATACTCTATATTTTCTCTAGCCAAAATATCTA
>DCPV01000218.1 GCA_002323775.1 Firmicutes bacterium UBA1535
CAGTTCTTCCCACTTATTTTGATAAATAAAGTCTTGTATAAAGGGGGCTAATCTATTAAAAACGTTCATAAATATCCTCCGTTTTGTAATATTTTTATAAATTTATACATTTATAAAATATTTTGATGTTAATTTTCTATATTTTATATTAAAGCTTTAAGTAATCAGTGTTAATAATATTATTCTGGTTTAAACTTCAAATTCTTCAAACTCAGAACTTATATCTTCATCTGTTATTCCACCCTTTGCCATTTCAAAGCTATTGCTTCCTAAAATTTCTGCCATACTTTTATCTGGGTTTTGATGCAAAATATTTATAAGTTCTATAAAATCACGTATTATTTCTCTTGGAGTGATATGTGTATCAGCCCCGACTCTATTATACTCAACCGTTAGAAAATACACTAATTCTTCATGCCCTATGGTAGATGTATAATTATAAAGCTGTGCATGTATATTGCGAAGCTTTTCAATAAGAACATACATTTCTTCCTGTGTTAGCATTTGTAATCGTATGATTGGAGCTGACAAGTCCTTTAAATCATCAGTAGAAAAATGCCCCTCTGACAATCTTGAACGCAAAGCCTCATAGCTAAAAACTCCTTTATACTTATCTTCAATACACTGTGGTGTTCCACCCAATAAAAATCCTATATTTTTTGCTTTTCCTTGCAAAACATCATTGTATATAGTAAGAATTTTCTCATAATTATTCTGTCTTGTTATGGAGTTTGAAATTTTAAAGATATTTACCAATTCATCAATAACAACTAGCAAGCCTTTATATCCAGCACCTACCAAAAAAGTGGCAAATATTTTTAAAAAGTCATACCAAGTCTCGTCTGTAACAATAAAATTTATATTTAAGTCTTCACGAGCTTCCTTGCGTGAGCTGTATTCTCCACGAAACCATTTCAACACATTAGACTTCATAGTAACATCATCATTGCGATAAGCACGCCAATAAGCGACGATAGCCTTGGCAAATTCAAAGCCATTTACCATGCCTTCAAGCGAGCCTGCGACTGCATAAATCTGCTTTTCAACCAACAAGTCAAACTCGTCACCATCAGCATCTGATTGTAGTTTTATAGATGCTTGAATACCAGAAATCCACTTCTCAAGAATTAGCGGTAAAGCTCCTCCATCTGGCTTTGATTTTGTTGAAAGATTTTGAATTAATTCTTTATAAGTAGCAAGTCCTTGACCTTTAGTTCCGGCAAATCGCCTTTCTGGCGAAAGATCAGCATCTACAACTGCAAAGCCTTTAGCAGTAGCATAATTTCTAATAGTTTGCAGCAAAAAGCTCTTTCCACTACCATATTTCCCAACAATAAAGCGAAAGGATGCACTTTCATCCGCTATCATTTCAATGTCGTGTAGTATAGCTGCAATTTCCTCTGTACGACCTACCGTAATATACTCAAGACCAACACGTGGCACAACTCCGCCCTTGAGTGCATTTATTAAAATATTCGCTAAACGCTTAGGTACTTGGTTTTCCATTGAATTTCTACCCCTTTCTTTTGTAGCAATTAAAACATAATATTTTCATAAGTAAAACTTTATTCTATGTGATTATTTTGTATTTTATTTATCTTATTTGTTCTGATAAACTATTTATCCAAAGCCAGCATATATATTATTTTTTCTTTATATTCATCATATATATTTATACTATTATCTATTTCTAAAACATTATCACCTATGCTGTCAAATGCCTTTTCATTGATACTATCAATTAAAACCTCTATCATAAGTCCGTTTTCATTAGCAAATTGCTTTATATCACTTTCACTTTGTAAAATAATAGCAAATGCTTTTAACTCTGTTTCGCTCAATGAATTCTTAAAGCTTGACCATACATCATTTTCAGTTAATAGGTTTTGCTGTATAGAAATTATTCCTTCACTATCTTTAGATGTATCTAAAGCTTTAAGCAAAACTGTTTCTGCATTATTTATCATCGAAGTTTCCAATAGTGATGATTTTTCATTATCATTTTTGAAATCTTCTTTTTCCACTACCAATATATTATCTTCATTCTTATCAGTAAAAATTGTTATTTGTTCAAAGTCACTTTCAGGTATACTTAACTTTTCCTGCGTTTGCAATGACTCTTTTCTTATTTTGTTAAGTGCCGACTCATCTACAGTAACAACAGTTTTATTCCTATCTGCATAAAATTCTAAAGTCGCATCAGTAACTACCTTTTCAATAGAAATACCAAGTGCACCGAGTTTTAGTAAGGTTTCAGTGTTAATCATGTTCAAATTAGCTGTAATTTTAAACTTATAGTTAGTAACCTTTCGCAAAACAACTTCCATCTGCTTAAAAATATACGCAAGTAATTGTTTCCCACTATCTCTTGCGATAAAAATACTGCGCAAGCATTTGTTTTGATTGTATGTGTATACTTCATCATTAGAAAATATTATTTGTCTATTTGTCTGCTTCAAATGTTGATAAAACAATGCTCCTTCAAATGGTACCCACTCAAATTTACTCTTAGATGTTTGAAAAATTAAATTGTCAAATTCCAAACTTGATTTTGCAAGTAAATTTTTCAATTTACTAATCACAAAATCAGCACAATCCATAACTAATTGTTTTTCATCATTGTAAAAAGCAGATTTCTTAATATTATACTTTGAAATACTGCATAAGTGTTGAAAATCACAATTATTTTCAGATTCATAAAAGGCTATATCTGGGTAATGACCTTGCAATTCATTTTTCAAAAGAAAATCCTTAAATGAATTAGGCAATTCATAGTAGATATAGTAATCCTTTATCCACTTTATTAAATATTTATCAATAGTCATATCAAACTTTTTAAAGCTTTCCCAAAAAAATACTAATTTATCAAGTCCATCGACTGCATTATCAACTCCAATATTATTAAGCAATTCATAAATATAAATAAAAGCATAAGAAATAGAGGTGTTTTCGATGTTCCCTTGTCTCACTTTTGTTCGCCAAGTAAAATATGTTCTGAGCTGCTCATAATTCATAGATTGATAATAAGGAAAATAAGATGAAAAAGGAATTATCTTATCATAATTATCCTCAAAATCCTTCATAAATTGTGCTTGCCTATAAAAAATCTTTGAATTTTCGTGTTTAACTTGTTTATTATAAAATCTAGTATTTAGAAAATAAGCTGAATTATTAGTTCTTGCAATATCACGCATTTCAAGAAAAAGTTCACGCTTTTCGTCTCTTTCAAAATCTTGAGAATTTTCCTTTTTTTCTTGTACTACATCTACTTTTATTGCCTGAGAAATATTGTCGGTTTTATATAAATTATCGTTGCCCTCAATCTCAATTTCAGCAAATATATCATTTTCAAGAGGGATATTATGTTTTTCTTGTTTTTGGGGCAAAACAAAATCAGAAGCATTTTTCTTAATCGAAATTTTTTCTGGTATTTTATACGAATCATACTTTTTAGTCTGATCAAAATTTGATTTAACTTCAATTTCTATTTTTTTATAATTATCTTTTACACGCTCAATAATAAGCTGTGCAAAAATTTTCTCATCCTTCATCCCAAAAATTCCTCTCGCAAAATCTAAATTGCTATTTAAAATAAGCTCAATTGCTCATTATAATTATCATCATTTTTATAAGGATTTACTGTTACATCAAAATCCAATTTCTCCAAATCCTCTGCTTGCAACTTCCCAGAAAGCCAATCTTCAATTTGATTAACTCTCAAAATTACAGGCATCCTATCATGGATGTTTTTCATCTCACCAATAGCATTTTTTGTAATAATCACAAACTCTTTACCCTCGATAGTATCACGATACAATCCTGCCATAAATAAAATGTTATCGTTTTTATCCTTAACAAAATGCTTTTTCTTTCCTTTTTCAAGTTTTTTCCACTCGAAAAATTCTCCTGCCGGAACAACACATCTGCCTGACTTTATTAAGCTTGAAAATGTACTTTTAATTTTAACAGTCTCACAGCGTGCATTAATAATTAAACCAGAATCATTCCATTTATTAAATCCCCACTTAAGATTTTCAAAATAAAATCCTTTTTCTCTCTTAGTTATAACAGGAGCAAAATCAGTAGGGTAAATTTCCCCATTCCCTTCATTATACTCCAAAAATTCATCTCTTACAATATGTAAAGATAAATTTTTTAAAATCTCTCGTATTTCAATTATCTCATCTTCTGTTAAAATAGCATATCTTCCGCACATATTACTATACCTCTTTTTTTACAAATAATTTATTATTGCAAATGAGTACGATATAAAATTCATCGTTCTGTAATCGTACCAATATCAAATAAAGTTGTATGCAGCTTGAAATATTATGCCCATATTTTCCATATTATAAAACAAGCCAGCAATGCAGTAAGTTGTTCAAGATATATCATAAATAAAAATAAATTTGAAACTATTTATAGTATATCATATCAAAAAACAAAAATCAAACATTTGTTTGGTTGTATTTCAAAAATTAAAACACAAGGAAAAAGCACTTATAATCAAGCGCTTTTTTTATCTGTCATATGTGTATATAACCGTAAAATTCTTAAAAGAATTTTAATATTTAGATTATAATATATGATTAGAAATTTCGCAATATATTTTTATACTAAATATTATAAAAAATGTAATTTTTTACATAATATTTAGTCAAGGTAAAGCACAAAAATATACACTGCATATAAAGTCTCATGTTAATATATTAAACTTTTATAGCAAAATATTAGCTCTAATTACATCTAATAAAAACAAGTACATGCCAGCTTAAAATCCTTCATTTTTCTTTATATGTAAATAAAAAAGTCATTCTATACTTTTCTTATTGTATTAGAATAACTTTTCCATATCATTTTACCTTTATTCTATTTTATTATATGTTTTGAAAATTTTATTTTACTGCTTTTTATTATTTCAACTATTCTTTAGTTAGCTTTTTTCTTCTTCAAATAATAATATACTGGCAAGCCTATCAAGGTTACTCCTATTCCTATAAACGAAAGCCTTGGTGAAGTCATGATTGTATTTATTATTATATACAATCCTCCCAAAATTCCTATTAACGGAACTATTGGATATAAAGGAACAGTGTATCCTTTGCCTTTGCCTTTGCCTTTGCCTTTGCCATGCTTTCTCCTTAAAATAAACACTCCTGCTACACCCATTGTGAAGAAAATCCAAAGAACGAATATAAGCATATCCGTTAATGTATTGAAACTACCAGACAATATGTAAGCAACTGCTAGAATACTTTCAAATATCAAAGCATTAGTAGGTGTTTGGAATTTTGGATGAAGTTTTCCTAAGAAATTAGCAAATGGTAACGCCTTACGCTCTCCCATAGCTTGCGGAACACGAGCCGCTGTCATCAAATATCCATTAAGGGCTCCAAATACAGAAATCATAATACCGGCTGATATAAATGCTCCTCCTGCCGGTCCAAAAAGTGCATTTGCTGTGTCTATGCCTGGATTTTTAGAAGCTATAATAGCATCTTGCGGAAGTGTAAAGAATATTGCCATGTTGAAAACCACGTATATAGCAATTACAAATACAACCCCACCGCCAATAATCATAGGCAGCTTTTTCTCAGGGTTTTTAATCTCCGCCGTCATATTGGTTACACCTATCCATCCATCATAAGCCCACAACGTACCAAGTATGGCAACCCCAAGACCTGATAAATTTTTAGCAGCTGACATTCCAAGACCTGCACTGCCCGGTGCTATGCCAGCGAATAATCCTACTCCTATTATTGCTATAACAGGGATTAATTTTCCTATAGTAGCGGCTATTTGAATATATGATCCATATTTTGTAGATAAAACATTCATTATTAATAAAAATGCCAATACTCCTAAAGCAAGAAACTTTTGCTGCATAGGATCAAGTGGTAAAAAGAATGATGCAGAAGTTGCAAATGCAATAGCTTGTGCAGCTACCGATGCCGGATAAGATATAACTGATTGAACCCATCCAAGCAAAAATCCCCATTTCTCACCATATAATTCTTCTAAGTAAACATACAATCCACCATTCTTGGGAATAGCTGATGATATCTCAGCAACTGATAATGCTGATGCAAGTGTTATTATACCTCCTGCAACCCATGCAAAAATACTCATCATAGGACTTTCAGCAGCTCCTAAAACTATTCCAGGCTTTAAAAAAATACCGGACCCAATAATCATTCCAACAACAATTGCTAAAGCTCCTAATGAGCTTACATTTTTTTGCACAGCTTTTTGTTTCTTTTCGCTCATAAATTCCTCCATTATGTCACATTCTTAAATATAATCAAGATTTCTAAATAATATTATAAATCCTCATGAAAAGTTATTTTAAAATTTTTCTCTTACATGAAGTATCTTTATACTAATTAAAATATCAATATATAATATTTATGAGTTTAACATAAGAAATAATTAAGTCAATATAAAAGATTCAAATTTTTATTTTAAAAAGATTTTTTTATAAATAGTTTGTTTTTAAAATAAAAAGAAAGACTTCACTTTTATATGAAATCTTTCTCATTTTTGTCACATTTATGCAACAGTTTGTTTCTTCAAATAGCTCTGCAAAAACCTTAATCTATAGTATTACAAAGCTTATAAAATTTTAGTTTATTGATATTAGAACAATCCCTTAATTTTTCCGTCTGCATCAACATCAATCATTTCTGCTGATGGAACTTTTGGAAGTCCCGGCATCTTCATTATATCTCCTGTCAATGCAACCAAGAATCCAGCTCCGATTGAAGGAGTTATATCTCTTACAGTTACCTTAAATCCTGTTGGTCTACCTAATTTTTTAGGGTCATCAGTCAAAGAATACTGATTTTTAGCCATACAAATTGGTAAATTACCAAATCCTAATTTTTCAAAATTAGCTATTTCTTTGCTTGCTTTTGGAGCGAATTCAACATCATCTGCTCCATAAATTTTTGTTGCTATAGCTTTTATTTTATCCTTTATAGACAGATTTAAGTCATAAGAGAATTCCATATTACTCTCAGTTTCAGTAAGTCTTAGAACTTCGTTAGCTACTGCAACTCCACCTTTACCACCATTTGCCCATACATCTGAAAGTGCAACATTAACTCCAAGCTCTCTGCACTTGTCTTCTACTAATTTAAGCTCTGCTGCTGAATCAGTAGGGAATTTATTTATAGCAACAACTGCCGGCAATTTAAACACTTTTGTTATGTTCTCAACATGCTTTAACAGGTTTGGGAGACCTCTTTCTAGTTCTTGTAAATTTTCATTGTTTAAGTCTGCTTTTTCAACGCCGCCGTTGTATTTTAAAGCTCTTATAGTTGCAACTATTATAACTGCACTTGGTCTAAGTCCAGACATACGGCACTTGATGTCTATGAATTTTTCTGCTCCAAGATCTGCTCCAAAGCCTGCCTCTGTTACAACGTAGTCAGCCATTTTAGCAGCCATTCTTGTCGCCATAACGCTATTGCAGCCATGTGCTATGTTTGCAAAAGGTCCACCGTGTACAAATGCTGGAGTTCCTTCCAATGTTTGTACTAAATTTGGCTTTAAGGCATCTTTTAATAATGCAGCTAAGGCTCCTTGAGCGTTTAAATCTCCTGCTGTTACAGGCTCTCCATCCATATTATACGCTACAATTATTCTTGCAATTCTTTCTTTTAAATCTATGATATAACTTGACAAGCAGAATACTGCCATTAT
>DCPV01000127.1:0-9971 GCA_002323775.1 Firmicutes bacterium UBA1535
TGCCTTTATAGCTTCTATAACTACATCAGGAGATATTCCTTTCTCCTTTTCGAGCTCTCCTAATGCCCTTATGATATCCTTGCTCATTTTTACACTCTCTCATTCCTTTCTAATTTAAAACAATTCAACGACTTTATTAATTTTTGTGATATTTTTTAATTCTACAGTAACTTTATTCTCATTGCCTGCTGTTCCAAGTCCAACTACTATATCATTTTCATTTTTTTCTAAAAGAATTCCCTTTAGTAATTTCATTCCGTTCACTGGTGCAAATAACTTAACTTCTACTTCATTATTAAGATTTTTAATATAGTCTGAATCTTTTTTAAAAGCTCTGTCTACACCTGGAGAAGAAACCTCCAAAAAGTATTGGTCATCAATAAAGTCAAGCTCATCAAGCTTTTTATTAAACTCTCTGCTTACATTAGCACAGTCATCAATAGTTATTCCGCCCTCTTTGTCAAGATACACTCTAAGGTACATAAACGGACCTTCCTTGACATACTCAAGATCTACCAGCACATAATCAGTATTTTCAATTATTTTATTGATAATCTTAGTTGAGGTTTCAACGATTTGTTTCTTGTTCATATATTTAATTCACCTTCCTTCAATTATGTATTAATACTAATGCTTAATTTAAAGCTATGCAATTGGTTATCATATCAAGCATAAATATAAGTAGAAAGAGTGGGAATTAACCCACTCTTTTGTCAAAATTTCTATCTATACATTAGTATAACACATTTCAAAACAAAAATCAAATACAAAAATTAATATTTTGTAATATTTTTAAATAAAATTTACATCTATACTAAATATTTATAAACATAAAAATTATTTGCTACATTGCATTAACATGCTCGATACCTAAGATATCTAAATGCTTAATAAGCATTTTCTTAACTATTTGACAGATGTTAACCCACACTTGCTTTTTATCAGCGTCACTTTCACTAATGATGTGATTATCATTGTAGAAATTTGAAAACAACGATGCTATTTCATAAGCATTTTCACAGATATAGTTAGGAGCTTTTTCATTGAATGAATTTTTGAAAACCTCTCCACTTAATGAAAGCTTTAATAGCAATTGCTTTTCAGTATCTGAATATATATTGTTTATTGCAATCTTGCTGCTTTCGTTTTGCTCTAATTTACTTAATAAAGAGTTTATACGAGCTATAGTGTACAGTAAGAATACTCCTGTTTTACCCTTAGAGGCTAAGAATTTATCTATATCAAATATATAGTCTTTTAATCTGTGGTTTATTAAATCTCCGAATTTGATAGCTGCAACAGTTATCTTGCTTGCTTTTTCTTCTATATTTTCTATATTTCCAAACTCTGATTCCTTTAATCTTTCTACAGCCTTTTCGTATACCGTATTGTATAAATCTTCCAGCTTCATTACTCCGCCATCACGAGTTTTAAATGGCTTTCCGTCTTTTCCATTCATAGTTCCAAAGCCAAGATGCTCAAGATTGGTATCATTACTTACTATTTCAGCCTTTTTAGCACATCTGAATACTTGATTAAAGTGTAAGCTCTGTCTGCTATCTACAACATACCAAATTTCACTTGGATTATAGTCCTTTTGTCTTTGTAGGATTGTAGCTAAGTCAGTTGTTGCATAGTTGCTTGAATTGTCAGATTTTTTAATCATTACAGGCGGAATTTGAACCTTGTCATCTTCATTTTGCACATCAACCACTAAAGCACCGTTGCTTGTATAAGTTAAATTTTTATTGTCTAAAATCTTTAATAACTCATCAATATATTGGTCTGCATCACTTTCACCATACCATAATTCAAAGTGTACATTCAATGTATCGTACATTTTTTTGAAATCATCCTTAGATACTTGAAGCATTTTTTTCCATAATGCGTAATATCCTTTGTTGAGATTTTGCAACTCAACAGTGATTTTTTGTGCTATAGCTCTAAATTCTTCATCTTCTTTGCTTTTTTTACTTGCAAAAGGATAAATTTCATTTAGTTCCTCTGCTGTAACTACAAAATCAACTTCTTGACTTTCATCAAAATTTTCTTTAAAATATGGCAATTCGGGATGTCTTTCCTTTATTTCAGCAATAACTAAACCCATTGGCAAACCCCAGTCACCTAAATGAACATCTCCTATTGCGTTTCTTCCTGTAGAAGCTGCAAGCCTTTTCAATGCCTCTCCTATAATTGCTGCTCTTAAGTGTCCTATATGCAAAGGCTTTGCACAGTTAGGTCCGCCGTAATCAACAACGATAGTTTCTTGTTTTTCAGCTTGCTGGATACCCAAATGTTTATCCTCTGCCAATTCATTTATATAATTTAATAAAAAGCTATCTTCTATTGCTAAGTTTAAAAATCCTGATACTACATCAACTTTCTTAAATATCTTTTCATTTGTTAAAACAGCTGATACCTCTGTTGCTATAGCCTGAGGAGCTTTTCTATATTGCTTTGCTGCCATAAAGGCACCATTACATTGAAATTCACATAAATCTTGTCTATCAGATACGATAACCTTTCCATAATTTTTATCATATCCACATTTTTCAAAAGCATTACTCACATTTTCAGTCAGTATATTTATTAAAGTATTCATACTCTTATTCATTCCTTTCTCTAGTTGTAAATATTGAGTTTACAAGCATAATTTTTTTCTAATTAATTTTTATTAATATTATATTATGCTGACTAAATTGTCAATATATTTTTACATTTTATTGATTTTAATTTACTATTCAACATTATTCATATTAATGGTATATTGTTTACTAATATACTATCTAAAAATTAAACAGCGTAAGCTGGTTTGTTTTATCCATGTTCTTTAAACAACCATGTTTTTCCAGCACTTCTATTACCGTTTTTGTTACCTTTGCACGTTTTGTTATATCCTCTATCGAGATAAACTCACCTTTTTCCCGTTCTTCCTTTATACTTATAGCGGCGTTTTCTCCAAGACCTTGAAGTCCTATCAGCGGTGGGAGAATTCCGCCCTCAAATATTTGAAATCTTTTGTCATCAGATTTGTATAAATCTACTTTTTCGCATCTATATCCTCTTTTGTACATCTCTTTGGCAACTTCAAGGACTGTGTATGCGTCTTTTTCCTTTGTTGTTTTGTCATTGCCCTTTCTGTCTATTTCAAGCATAGCATCTTCTATGCTTTTTAAGCCATTGGCTATGATTTCCGCATCAAAGTCCTGTGCCTTCATAGTAAAGTATGATGCGTAAAAGGCCTCTGGATGATGAACCTTAAAGTATGCTATTTTAACCGACATCATAACATAAGCAACAGCATGTGCCTTAGGGAACATATATTTTATCTTATTACATGACTCTATGTACCACTCTGGAACATCTTGGGCTCTCATAGCTTCTTCGTCTTCCTTTTTCAAGCCTTTTCCTTTTCTTACCTTTTCCATAATTTCAAAAGATAATTTATTATCTACACCTTTTGATATTAGATATGTCATTATGTCATCACGAGTTGCTATAACTCCATCAATCTTGCAGGTACCATTTAATATAAGCTCCTGTGCATTACCAACCCAAACATCAGTACCATGAGAAAGTCCGCTTATACGAAGTAAATCAGAAAATGATTTTGGTTTAGTTTCCAAAACCATTTTTCTTACAAAGGCTGTACCAAATTCCGGTATAGCAAGAGTTCCTGTTTCGCAGTTTATATCTTCTTTCGTTACTCCAAGAGCATTTGGACTTGTAAATATTGACATAGTTTTTTTATCGTCAAGAGGAACATCTTTATCATTTATGCCTGTAAAATCCTCTAGCATTCTTATTATCGAGGGAGTATCATGTCCAAGAAGGTCTAGTTTTAGTATACGCCCTGATATGGAATGATAGTCAAAATGCGTTGTTATAGAATCTGATTTTACATTGTTCGCTGGATATTGTATAGGAGTAAAATCGTATATATCCTTGTTTCTAGGAACTACCATTACTCCCCCGGGATGCTGTCCGGATGTTCTTTTTACTCCTAAGCAGCCTTGTATAATTCTGTTTATCTCAGCATTTCGTTTTGTTTGACCTTTTTCCTCATAATAGTTTTTAACAAATCCAAAGGCTGTTTTATCCGCTATCGTACCTATAGTTCCAGCTCTGTATACCTTTCCCTCACCAAATAGCTCCTCTGTATATTTCATAACAGTTGCCTGTTCTTCACCTGCAAAGTTAAGGTCTATATCAGGCTCTTTGTCTCCATAAAATCCAAGAAAGACCTCAAACGGTATTTCATGTCCATCCTTACCTAACTTAGTTCCACAATTTGGACATATCTTGTCAGGTAAATCTACTCCTGAGCCATATTCACCATTTGTAAAGAATTCTGAATATTTGCAATTATCACAAATATAGTGTGGAACTAAAGGATTAACCTCTGATATACCACTCATCGTAGCAGCAAAAGATGAGCCAACAGAACCTCTCGAGCCTACTATATACCCGTCCTCATTAGATTTTTTTACAAGCTTTTGAGCTATGATATACATGACGGAATAGCCACTGCTGATTATCGAATTCAGCTCTCTTTCAAGCCTTTTCTCAACTATCTCCGGCAGAGGATTTCCATAAATTCTATAAGCTTTTTCGTAACATATTGTTCTGAATTCTTCATCTGCACCATCTATTATTGGTGGGAACGTACCATCTGGTATAGGCAGTATGCTCTCTATCATATCTGCAATTATATTGGTGTTTTTAACAACAACCTCGTGAGCTAATTCCTTACCAAGGTATGAAAAGTCATCCAGCATTTCACCAGTTGTTTTAAGGTATAATGGTGCTTGGTCCTCAGCATCATCAAAGCCTTGACCAGACATTAATATTCTTCTGTATAGCTCATCTTCTTCTTTCAGGAAGTGAACATCACCGGTAGCAACTACAATTTTATTTAGTTTTTTTCCAAGCTCAATTATTTTTCTGTTAATATCCTTTAATTCATCCATAGATTTTACTGTACCATTTCTGTACAAAAACTCATTGTTAGCAAGAGGCTGTATCTCAAGGAAATCATAAAATTCAGCTATTTTTTCAATTTTTTCGTCACTTTCTCCGCCTATTACGGCTCTATATAGCTCTCCTGCTTCACAGGCTGTGCCGATTATGAGACCATCTCTAACCTTGTCTAAATCAGATTTTAATATACGTGGTTTTTTGTAAAACAACTCTAAATGTGCTTTGGAAACTAATTTATATAATTCCTTTAAGCCTACCAAGTTTTTAACTAAAATATTCACATGAAAGGTAGGCTTTTTACTCATATCTATGTTTTTAGTAAGCTTTTCGTTTAGTGTATCAATTTCTGTTATACCTTGTTGTTCCAATAATTTATATAATTCCAGCAACAGCATTGCTGTAGCCTTTGCATCATCTACTGCTCTATGATGATTTTCTAAGCTTATATCAAATTTCTTAGTCAAGGTATCTAGCTTATAGTTTCTTACTCCCTTTACTAATGCCTTTGATAATTCAAGAGTATCTATTACAGACATATCATATTTTTCATCAAAGCTTATAAAGTGCTTTTCCTTAATAAACTTAGTATCAAAGCCTGCATTATGAGCTACAAGTATAGAATTTTCGCCAACAAAGCTTTTGAATCCAGTTAATGCTTCTTTTATACTTGGAGCACCTATAAGCATATCATCTGTTATGCTTGTAAGCTCAATAATTTTTTCTGGTAGCTTCATACTTGTACTGACAAATGTGTTAAATGTATCAATAATCTTTCTATCTCTTATCTTGACAGCCCCAATTTCAATTATATCATCCTTGCGTGCATTAAGACCTGTTGTTTCAATATCAAACACTACAAGCTCAGAATCGAGATTTTTACCGTCACAGTGATAGGATATAGATGTACCATCATCTATGAGATAGCCCTCCATACCATATATAACCTTAAAATCCTTAGTTGCTGCTTCCATAGCATTTGGAAAGCCTTGCACTATTCCGTGGTCAGTTATTGCCATAGCCCTATGTCCCCATTTTTTAGCAAGCTTTGCATAATCTGAGAATTGGTTTATTCCGTCCATTGAGCTCATACATGTATGCAAGTGCAGCTCTACTCTTTTTTCATCTACCATGTCCATTTTTACGGATTCAACAACTTCTACTTCTCTTATTGCCTTGCACATCACAACCAATTCACGTGCATAGGTGTCATAGCTTGCATCGCCTATGATTTCGACAGCCTTAAAACCTTGTACATCTTCAGGATTTACATTTTTAGGACAGAAATATTTTACATTTATCGTATCTGAGTAATCTGTAACAGAATATGTAAGTAAAAAATTACCACTTTTTAACTCTCTTTTATCAAATGAAACTACTGTACCTTTTATATGTACCTCGCCTGAGTTATCGTTTATTTCTGATATTTTGCTTAGCTCTAAAACATCAAATTTCTTTTCATCCTTTATATTTTGTTTGAATTTAGGGGCTTGTTTTTCTTTTGTAAAAATTTGACTGTTGTTCGCTTGTTCTGAGGTTTTCTTTTCATTTTTTGCTACACTGTCGGATAGTGATTTTTTTATTTCATTTTCAAGCATTTCAAGATTTTTATCTTCAATTGAATCAGCTGTTGCTTCTTCAATTCTAATTATTATATTAAAATCAAAATTGTATAAATTCAGAAAAAATTCCTTTAGCTTTTTATCAAGACCTTGTTCCTTTATTTGCTCATATGTAGAATCTGTTGATGTTTTTATGATAATATCATTACCATCAATCGAGGTTTGACAGCATTTATAGCTTATTAGAGAAATCTTTTTTATTAAATAATCAATATTTAATTTTAATATTTTATTGAAGTTATCATCTTTTTCTTTCAAATCATAGATTATATAAAATTCTACGTCAACCATATCGGAATAGTGGGATTTTATTTCTAATCTTAGCTTATCTATCTCTTGAAGATTGATTATCTTATCTGATAACATATTAAATTTAATTAGATTCTTTTCTTTTATAACTTCAATATTATTAAATTTTGCTTTTGAAATTCCCTCATATTTACTAAAATATTTATTAAAATCAAACATTTTTATTCTCCGTTATCTTATACTGTTATGCTTTATACTAGAATTAATTATAGCATTAATCATACTTTTTGTCATGTTAAAAAATCTTCATAAAAATCTTGCTTATAAAGATTTCATGAAGATTTTAATATTTTGAAGACATTTGTTCTTTCTAATATATTATAGAAATAATAAAATCTATTAATTATAAATTTAAAATATTATATTTAAACACAATATTAATCGCTATAATTTATCGATTTCTTCTAAAAGAACATTGATTATTTCACTTTCTTTCACCTTTGTAATTATTTGTCCTTTTTTAAATAACAATGCTTCACCGTTACCGCTTGCTATTCCTATATCAGCTTCCCTTGCTTCTCCCGGACCATTTACAGCACATCCCATTATAGCGATTTTAATATCCTTCTTAATAGGAGCGATAGCACGCTTTACATCTCTTACAATATTGATTAAATCAACCTTTGTTCTGCCACAGGTAGGACAGGAAACTATCTCTATACCATATGGTCTTAAACCTAGATATTGTAAGATTTTTCTTCCGATTATTACCTCACGCAAAGGCTCCTCGGTCAAAGAAACTCGAATTGTATCACCTATACCCATGAGCAGTAAAGAGCCAAGCCCCATAGAAGATTTTATTATTCCATCTTCATCTGAGCCAGACTCAGTTATGCCAAGATGTATCGGATAATCTGTTCTTTTTTTCAGTTCAACATTTGCATCATAAGTCATCTTTACATCAGATGCCTTTATTGAAATTGCTATATTTTCATAGTTATATTTTTCAACAATTCTAACCTGCTCTAATGCACTTTCAACTAGAGAAAGCTTATTTACTCCATTATACTTATCTAAAAATTCTTTTTTAACAGAGCCTGAATTTACTCCTACTCTTATTGGAATATTGTTAATTTTACACTCGTTTATAACACTCGCTGCATTTTCTTCAGAGCCTATATAGCATGGATTAATTCTTATCGCATCAGCACCATTTTTAAGTGCGTGAAGTGCCATTTTATAGTCGAATTGAATGTCTGCAACTACTGGCATTTCAGTATGTTTTTTAATTATGCTTATAGCCTTGGCATCCTCAACTGTATCAACAGATGCACGTATAATGTCACAGCCATTAAGCTCTAAAAGCTGAACTTGTTCTATAGATCTTTCTATATCGCTTAATTTTGTGTTTAACATTGATTGCACTGTGATTTTATTGTTTCCGCCTACATAGAGATTGCCGCATTTTATTGCTCTGCTTGTAGACTTTAAATCTTCCTCATAGTTTATTGGTTCATTTGCTTTATTTAACATAAGTATGTCCATGCACCTATTATATAAATGTCCATGAAAAATTTGTTCAATGGATAAGTTTTGCTAAAAGCAAACTCAGTGCATATCCTTTCTTTATTTTTCGTTTATTTCAACCTTATTTACCTCTTTTTATATGTATAAATAATTTGTCAGAGAATTAAAGCTTTGAACTAAAAATCTCTGACAAACTATAATTAACTATTAAAATAATCTCATTATATCCTTATAGGTTATGAACACCATCAATGATATCAAAAGTACAAATCCTACAAAATGTACAAATCCTTCTTTTTCAATAGGTATTTTCTTACCTCTAAGTTTTTCTATAAGTAAGAACATTATCTTACTTCCATCTAATGCTGGTATCGGTAATAAATTCATAAATCCTAAGTTTACACTTAAAAACGCTAAAAGATTTAACAATGGATATAATCCTTGTGTTTTTATAAGCTTCGCTGAGTCTCCTATCATAGAGATAACCATTACAGGACCTCCTACGGATTCAGCTCCCACTCTGCCAGTTACTAGCATACCAATAAAATTAAACATTAGCTTTACATAATGTATTGTCTTATAAAAAGATGACACAATACCTGTTAATATTGATTTTTCAATTTTTGTATCAAATCCTATCTGCAAATCTTTTTGTGGTACAACACTAAAATTTAACAGCTCTGAATTTCTTTGTACAGTTATATCTAAATTATCACCTTTTGAACCTAATATAATTTCTGTTAATTGCTTATAATTTTCTACATCAATACCATTTATTTTAACAATTTTATCTCCTTCACGTATGCCAGCCTTGTAAGCAGGTAATTTATTATCGCTTGGCTTTATAACTGAAGAAGCAGATTGATTATTTTCATCATAAGGATATATACCTATGACATATCTATAATATTGATTTACATCAAAGCTAAGAGTTTCTCCATCTCTTTTAACTGTTACTTTGTATGGTTTTTCCTCAACTGTTATCCCAGTTACTAGATCATCTCTTATATATACATTGCTGTCATTTACAGAAACAATTTTATCACCGGTTCTTACTCCTGCTTTATATAGTTCGGAATTTGAATCTATTAAGTCAATAGTTGTTCCGGGAACACCGTAAACTGCTGACATAATAATGTAAATTACAATCGCAAGTATAAAATTCATAAGCGGTCCGGCAACAATTACTTTAAATCTTTGCCAAACTGTCTTGTTCATATAGCTTTCGCTTGTATCTACATTTTCATCCTCACCGACCATATTGACAAAGCCACCTATCGGCAATAATCTAATTGAGTATATAATCCCGTTCTTTTCTCTCTTATATATAGTTGGGCCCATGCCTATTGCAAATTCCTCAACCTTTATTCCTACGCTTATTGCTGCTCTGTAGTGACCATATTCATGCACAAGTACAACAATAGAAAATACTAATATAGATGCTATTAATGTTATCAAAATATACCTCCGTTTTAAACATACAAGTCTATGTACAACAATTTTAATTCTGTAAAAACATATAAATACTATGATAGTGTATTTATTTTTTTAGTTATATATTACTTATTAACAAAATTTTAAATAAAATAATTAACA
>DCPV01000127.1:10108-24445 GCA_002323775.1 Firmicutes bacterium UBA1535
ATAATTAACAAAATAATAAACAACAGGAGCGACAAAAAGTAAGCTGTCAAATCTATCTAAAATTCCACCATGTCCTGGTAAAATATTGCCAAAATCTTTTACATCATACTCTCTTTTTATTTTTGATGCTAATAAATCTCCTACCATTGAAAAAGCAGAAACAAATATACTAAATATTATAGTATATATACTGATATTTATTCCAAAAAATTTGAAATATGCGATAGTTAAACCTAAACATCCCAGTATTCCGCCTATAGCACCCTCTATTGTTTTTTTAGGACTGACATTAGGACATAACTTATGTTTTCCAAAAAATACTCCTGCAAAATATGCAAAGGTATCTGTTCCAAATGAAATTATGTAAACTAACCATAAAAATTTTCTATCCGGCATATTGTTTAGCATAATCATATGGTACATGAACAATACAACATACAGTCCTATGAATAGTGTTTGAGCCAATCTAACAAGTGTAATTTTGGGGTTTGTAACAAATAAAATAAAATTAAATGATACATACAAAAGGAGTATAAAACCTACAGAGGTTTTATCAAAGAAATACCCAGAAAAAAACAATGATATTGCCAATACATAATTAAGTGTAGCCTCATATGAAAAAATTTCCTTAGCCTGTAACAGCTTAGTTATTTCATATATTGCTAAAAACGTTATAATTAAATATAAAAAATCAAATAAAACACCGCCAAAATATGTAACTGATCCTACTAATAAACCAACTAAAGCACCCGTTATAATCCTTGTTTTCATTTTCAACCTCATTCAGCTATTGCTTTCCAAATCTTCTGTTTCTATTTTGATATTCTAATATTGCTTCAAAAAACTTTTCTTCATCAAAATCCGGCCATAAAGTATCTGTAAAATAAAACTCTGCATAAGCCAGTTGATAAAGCAAAAAGTTGCTTATTCTTATTTCACCACTTGTCCTAATGAGAAAATCCGGATCTCTGCTATTTTTAGTAAATAAATAATTTTTAAAATTTTCTTCATTAAGCTCATCTATATTAATTTTTTTATTTTCCACATCTTTTACAATGCTTTTAATAGAAGTAATAATTTCGTTTCTTCCGCCATAACTCATTGCTATGTTTAATATAAATTTTCTATTATTTCTTGTTTTAAATATAGCATCCTTTACTTCTTCTAAAACATTGGCTGGTAAATCTTCCATCCTACCAATGAGGTTTATCTTGACACCATTTTTATGAATTCTGTCAAGCTCTTTTCTCAAAAACTCAATAAGCAGACTCATCAATCCGTCTACTTCTGTTTTTTCTCTCCCCCAATTCTCAGTCGAAAAAGCATAAACAGTCATCTCATCAATTCCAATATCTGTAGCTGCCTCGACTATTTCCATTATTTTTTTTACACCTGCTCTATGACCCATTATTGCAGGGAGCATTTTCTTCTTAGCCCATCTTCTGTTTCCATCCATTATAATGGCTACATGACTGGGAATTTTGCCATTTAAAATTTGTTCCTTAAAACTCATAATGAAATGCCTTTCATCGTACTTTATAATAAATTAATTCTTTATAAACTAATAATATGTAACAAATAAGGTTATATACAAATCTTCTTTGGAGCTTTCAAATTTTATTACATATGGATTTTGTAAATTGTTAAACTTAGAATTTCTACCTAATAATTTTACTATCTTAATTATTTTATGATATTTTCCTTGAATTAAGCTTAAGGCATTGCTTAAAGGAAGACCTTTTAGATCTTCCATGCTATACCTCTAATATTTCCTTTTCTTTTTCTTTATAGATATCGTCTATAAATTTTGTATATTTATCTGTAAGCTTTTGTGTTTCTTCCTCAGCTTTTTTCAAATCGTCCTTTGTTAATTCGCTGCTCTTTTCCATTTTTTTGAATACTTCTATAACATCTCTCCTTATGTTTCTAAGAGCGACCTTTGCATTTTCAATTTCTTTTTTTACTAATTTTAACAGGTCTTTTCTTCTTTCCTCTGTTAGCTGTGGCAACATAAGTCTTATTATTTTTCCGTCATTTGTAGGATTTATCCCTAAATCAGAAGCTAATATTGCCTTTTCAATCTCTTTAAGGCTTGAAGCATCCCATGGCTGTATAATTAAGCATCTTGGCTCTGGAACTGAAATATTAGCCATTTGATTTATCGGAGTCATGCTTCCATAATAATTAGCCTGTATTTTATCCACAAGCTTAGGATTTGCCTTTCCAGCTCTAATAGTTGCTAATTCTTCTTTTAAAAAGTTTACAGACTTATTCATCTGTTCTTCACTTTTATTCAACTCTTGTTTATACATATTATACCTCCTTAATTATTGTTCCTATATTTTCTCCTAAAATAATACGCTCAATGTTTTTTGGGTCTTCTATAGCAAATACCAAAATTGGTATTTTGTTATCCATACATAATGAGGTTGCTGTAGAATCCATAATTTTTAATCCCTTGTTCAGCACATCTATATAGCTTAGTTCTGTATATTTTACAGCATCAGGATTCTTCTTTGGATCATCTGAATAAACTCCATCTACGCCATTTTTAGCAAGTAGGATAATCTCAGCATCCACCTCTGCCGCTCTTAAAGCTGCCGTTGTATCAGTTGAAAAATATGGATTTCCTGTTCCACCTGCAAACACAACTACTTTATTTGATTCCAAATGCTTTACAGCTTTACGTCTGATATATGGTTCTGCAACCTGCATCATCTCTATTGAAGTTTGGACAACAGCTTCTAGTCCAATTTTTTCCAAATGAGTTTGAAGTGCTAATCCATTTATTATAGTTCCGAGCATCCCCATATAGTCTGATGTAGTTCTGTCCATATCTTTGGCAGAAGCTCCTCGCCAAAAATTCCCTCCGCCTACAACAATAGCAACCTGTGCACCGAGTTCATTAATTGCTTTTACTTCCTTAGCAATAGACATAACAACTTTTTCATCTACTCCATGTCCTGCTCCTCCAGATAGTGCCTCACCACTAATCTTCAATAACACTCTTTTGTATTTACAGTGCATACTTCAATCTCCTTTGTATATTTATAATTCCTATTAAACAAGCATTTTTCATGCTTTTTAAGAAAAGACTACATACTTAGAGCTTATAAATTTTATGTATATAGAGCAAAACTTGTTTTATTCTATATATTTACCCTAATTATTAAGCCTTAAACTATATAAAATTTTATTTTCTTTCCACGTTAATTAATGGAGAATCAAGTTATGATCCTCCATTATGTTATGTTTTATTTATTCATTTGCTTTGCAACTTCTTCTGCAAAGTTTTCAGATTTCTTTTCTATGCCATCGCCAACTTCAAATCTCTTAACCGCTGCAATTTGAATAGATTTTCCAAGTTGTTTAGAAACATTTTCTATTACTTTCTTAACTGTCAAATCTCCATCCTTAACGAATGCTTGCTCAACTAAACAAACTTCCTTCAATAACTTTTGGACTCTACCCTCAACCATTTTTTCAACTATTTCTCTAGGTTTTCCTTCATTCATCGCTTGAGCTATAAGTATTTCTCTCTCATGAGCTATATAATCTGCATCTACATCATCTTTAGTAATATATTTTGGTTTCATAGCTGCAACCTGCATAGCAAGGTCTTTTCCTAATTCTTCTAAATCAGAGAATGAAGCTTCTGATTCTAAACCAATTATAACAGCTATTTTACCAACGCCATGAACATATCCTAGAACTGCTCCGTTTGAAACTTCTATAGTTTCAAATCTTCTAAGATTCATGTTTTCGCCTATTTTTGCTATCTTAGCAGTAAGAACATCTTGAACTGTTTCAGCTTGATCTAAATATTTTGTAGTTTTTAATTCTTCAACGTCTTTAACGTTTGAATCAACAACTATCTTAGCAACATTATTTACGAATTCTTTAAATTCTTCATTTTTAGCAACGAAGTCTGTTTCTGAGTTTACCTCAACAACAACTCCTTTTTTACCATCAGCAGATATAGCCATTGCAGTTAAACCTTCAGCAGCTATTCTATCTGATTTTTTAGCAGCCTGTGCAAGTCCTTTTTCTCTTAAAAAATCTACTGCTTTTTGCATATCTCCGTCACAAGCAGCCAAAGCCTTTTTACAATCCATCATTCCAGCACTGGTAATTTCTCTAAGTTCTTTTACCATTGAAGCAGTTATTTCTGCCATATTAATTCCTCCTATCATGCTCATGCCAATTATTTAATATGAATTTTTTTACATGAGCCTTGTTTGTATTTTAAAAAAAGTAAGGAAAATGCTAATCCTTTATAAAGTTCTATAACTAATAATTAGTCATAGGTAGCAAGCCTTAATCCTTACTTTTCATGTATAGAGTGAAGTTTTTCTTCGCTCTTTATTCTTCTATTATTACTTCATCTACTTTATCTGATTCTTCTTCAGACATTTCTTCTTCTCTGTCTTCTTCGTAATCAGTTAATTGTTCGCCTTGTTTTCCTTCGATTATAGCATTAGCTATAGTTGCAGTCAATAATTTAACGGCTCTTATTGCGTCGTCGTTTCCAGGTATAACTAGATCAACTTCATCTGGATCACAGTTTGTATCAACTATACCAACAACTGGAATTCCCAATATTTTAGCTTCTTGAACAGCTATTTTTTCTTTTCTTGGGTCAACTACGAATAAAGCTCCTGGAATTTTTTCCATGTTCTTAATTCCGCCTAAGAATTTTTCAAGTCTTTCAGCTTCGTGTTTTAATTGTATTACTTCTTTTTTAGGAAGCTTATCAAATGTTCCATCTTCTTCCATTTTCTTCAATTCATTAAGTCTGTCAATTCTGCTTCTGATAGTTTTGTAGTTAGTTAACATTCCACCTAACCATCTTTGGCTAACATAGTGCATTCCTGATCTTAATGCTTCACTCTTAGTAGCCTCTTGAGCTTGTTTTTTAGTTCCTACAAATAGAACCTCTCCACCATTAGCTACAACATCCTTTATGAATTTGTAAGCCTCATCAACCTTATCACTTGTTTTTTGTAAGTCAATGATATAAATTCCATTTCTCTCTGTGAAAATATACTCCGCCATTTTAGGGTTCCATCTTCTTGTTTGGTGTCCAAAGTGAACTCCTGCTTCGAGTAATTTTTTCATACTTACTATTGCCATTTTTATTTCCTCCTTTTGTTTTAAACATCCAGCATCTTCATATTTACTCAAGACTCATGTACTGAGCACGACTATCATAAATCAGACACTGTGAATAGTAAAGCTGGTACCATATATTTCTAAATTTTGTACCTTTGGTATTATAGCACATATAATTGTACATAGCAAGAATTTTTATTACAATATTTACAAATATTATTTTTATATAATATTCTATTTATTTTCCTTGTTATCATCCTTGCTTGGGTCAGACCATGAAACAAAATCACAGTCTGGATATCCACTGCATCCAAAAAATCTTCTGCCTTTTTTCGTAAATCTTATAACTATGTCCTTTCCGCATTTTGGACAAGGAGTATCAATCTTTTGAGATATTTGCTTTGTATTTTTACATTCTGGATACTTTGAACAGGCTAAGAAATCTCCAAATCGTCCTTTTCTTTTTAACATCTTAGCTCCGCATAACTCGCATATAATATCTGTTTCTTCTGCTGTTTCTTTTTGACCTAGTTTTTTAGTTGTTTTACATTCTGGATAATTAGGACAGGCTAAAAATTTACCAAATCTCCCTTTTTTAACAACCATGAATTCTCCGCAGTTTTCACATTGTTCAGTGCTTACTTCATCCTTTAGCTCAACCTTTTCTATTTCCCTATCGGCAACATCTAAAGAAAGCTTAAATTCATTGTAAAATTCCTTTATAATTTCATGCCAATCAATATTCCCATTGGCAACTGCATCCAATTTATTTTCAAGACCGGCTGTGAATTTGTCGTTTATTATATTTTCAAAATACTTTATAAGCATCTCATTTACTATAAGTCCCATTTCAGTTGGAACTAGATTGTTTTTATCTTTAATTACATAATCTCTGTTTGTAATTGTTATAATAGTCGGAGCATAGGTACTTGGTCTTCCTATACCTAAAACCTCCATCATTTTTATCAATGTAGCCTCTGTATATCTGGCTGGAGGATTAGTAAATAACTGCTCTGGCAAAATATTATTTATTTTGACTAAATCTTTTTCATTTATAATTGGAAGCAATAAGTCCTTTGAACCATCACTGTAATCATAAATTCTTTTAAATCCTTCAAATTGCATTATGCTGCCAGATGATTTGAATATGTTATTATTGCTATTAAATATAATTGTTGTTGTATCAAATAAAGCTTCTGCCATCTGTGAAGCAACAAATCTTCTCCAAATTAAATTATATAATTTATATTGATCAGCACTCAACGAGTCCTTGATTTTCTCCGGACTTTTATCAACATAAGTCGGTCTTATTGCTTCGTGAGCGTCCTGTGCTTCTACTTTGCTTTTCTTGTTATACTCATTATGAGCATAATAATTTTGTCCATAATTTCCTACTATATAATTTTTTACATTTTCATGAGCTTCATTAGAAATTCTATATGAGTCTGTTCTGATATACGTTACTAAACCAACACTTCCCTCACCTTTTACATTAATGCCTTCATATAGCTGCTGAGCAATCATCATTGTTTTCTTTGATGAAAAATTGAGTTTTTTATTTGCCTCTTGCTGTAAACTACTTGTTGTAAATGGTGGACTAGGTTTTTTAACACTGCGACTTTTCTCTACTTTATAAACTGATAAGGCATTTTTATCTATACTGTTTATAACAGCGTCAGTTTCTTCTTTGCTTTTTAGCTTGATTTTACTTATTTTCTGCTTAGTATTAGTCGTACTGTCAGCTTCGTCAGATTTATTAGATTTAGCGGATGTATTTTCCACTAACTTACCATAATACTTTGCTATAAATTTTTTCTTTTTTTCAATCAATTCGATATCTAAATTCCAATATTCTTCAGATACAAAGTCATTTATTTCTTTTTCTCTTTCGCATATTAGCTTTAATGCAACAGATTGAACTCTGCCGGCACTTAGACCTTTTTCTATTTTTCTCCATAAAAGTGGACTTATATTATATCCAACAAGCCTGTCTAGCACTCTCCTTGCCTGCTGTGCATCAACTAAGCTTGTATTAATTTTCCTTGGATTTTTTGCAGCCTTCTTTATTGCATCCTTTGTAATTTCATTGAATTCAATTCTATTTTCACTATTTTCATCCAAATTAAGCATTTTCGAAAGATGCCATGATATAGCCTCTCCCTCTCTATCGGGGTCGGTCGCAAGGTAAACCTCTTTCGCTTTTTTTGTCTCTTTTTTAAGTTCCTTAATTATGTCACCCTTGCCTCTTATTGTAATATAATCAGGCTCAAAATTATTATCTATATCAATGCCAAGTTTGCTTTTTGGCAAATCTCTAACATGACCAACAGAAGCCTTAACTACATAGTTAGCTCCAAGAAATTTCCCTATAGTTTTTGCCTTTGCAGGTGACTCAACAATTACTAATTTTTTTTCCATATACCCTCCATTATATAACAATTTATCTTAGTTTACCTAGTGAAAGCTTAGTTCTCTGGAAAATAAATTATTATTAATCTACAACTATATATGTATATACTAAATTTAATCAATTTGCAAGAAAAAATTTTTTTCCTGATGTTTGAATAATGATAGATTTCATTTCTAAAATGCTCAAACAGCTTAAAATTTCAGCAACAGAATATTTTTTAACATTTGCTATTTCATCGCAAGATTTTTCTCCGTCTTTAATTATATCAATTATATCTTTCTCTATTTCACTTAAAATATCATAATTAATTTTCTTTTTCAAGGATTTACAATTTGTAATATTAAATTCTGGTAATTCCTCAATTATATCTTCAACACTTAAAACTAACTTAGCACCGTCTTTTATTAATTTATTAGTACCTATGCTAAATATACTATTTATATTGCCGGGAATTGCAAATACATCCTTTCCCTGATCAGCTGCATGGTTTGCAGTTATTAAAGTTCCGCTTTTGTCCTGTGCCTCTACAACTAAAATTCCTGAGCTTAAACCGCTTATAATTCTGTTTCGACACGGAAAATTAGATGACATCGGCGGCATATCAAAAGGATATTCTGTTATTATTGCTCCACCTGAGTTTTCAATTTTTTCATATATTTCTCTGTTTTTCAAAGGATAAACAACATTAATTCCACAGCCTAAAACTCCAATTGTTTTTCCATTTGCAAGTATAGTGCTTTTGTGAGCTATTGTATCTATTCCATATGCTAAGCCACTAATTGTTGTAATCCCAAGATTAGACAAGTCTCTTGCAAATTTGTCAGCACAAAGCTTTCCATATGCTGTTGCCTTTCTTGAGCCTACAATTCCAATTGATAAACTATTTAAACAATTGACGTCTCCCTTGCAATACAATATGCTTGGCGAATTTATTATATTCCTTAATTTTACTGGATAGTCCTCATCTAATATTGTAGTTATTTTCACTTTCTCTTTTTTTAATCTTTCTAAAAACTTTTCTTCAAAATTATTTTTCTTATTTATTAATCTGTTTATAATTTCATCTTTTATAAATTTAATATTTTGTTTTTCATTATGCAAATTGTCCCAAATTGCTTCTGCTGTCCCAAAATGATTTATAAGCTTTTCTATGGTTTTAATCCCAACAGTTTGTTCAGAATTTAGCCATGCTATTATTATTTTATTGTTTATTGACATACTAGCACCTACCCCCAATATTTTCTATCTAAGCTTCTATATTGAATTGCTTCTGCTATATGCTTTTGCATGATATTTTCATTGCCTTCTAAATCAGCTATTGTTCGTGCTACCTTTAAAATTTTACTATATGCTCTGGCACTCAAGCCCAGATTGTCAAAAGCAAGCTTTAAAAGCTCTTGTGACTCTTTATCAATTTTACAATATTTATCTAATTGCTTAGGACTTAGCTGTGAATTTGTATAAATATCCAAATCTTTATAACGTTCTAATTGTATTTTTCTTGCTTTAAGAACTCTTTCTTTTATTTCTTTAGAACTTTCTCCCTCTGTCTTGCTGTTCAAGTCATCATAATAAACAGGAGACACTTCGATTTGTATATCCATTCGGTCAAGAAGCGGTCCTGATATTTTGCTAAGATATTTATTAATTTGCCCTTGATTGCATGAACACTCGTGCTTTGAATCACCTAAAAAACCGCATGGACAGGGATTCATAGAGCCAATAAGCATAAATCTTGCAGGATATCTGTAAGAGTTATTCGCTCTTGCAATTGAAATCGCTCCATCTTCCATAGGCTGTCTTAAAATTTCTAAAACACTTTTTGGGAATTCAGGCATTTCATCTAAAAATAAAACTCCGTGATGAGATAAGGAAACCTCTCCGGGCTTTGTAGCCTTTCCACCGCCTGCAAGAGCAGCTCTTGATATTGTGTGATGAGGACTTCTAAAAGGTCTTTTTTTGATAAGTCCTGTTTCATTTATTTGTCCATATATGCTATATATTTTAGTAACTTCTAAGGATTCTTCAAATGATAAGTCTGGCAATATACTTGGTATTCTTCTTGCAACCATTGTTTTACCAGAGCCGGGAGGTCCAAGCATCAAAAGATTATGACCTCCGGCAGCAGCTATTTCTATAGCTCTTTTGAGTGCCGCTTGTCCCTTTATATCAGAAAAATCTTCTGCATGCTTAAAATCTGAAAAATAATCCTCATATGTTGATTTATACGAAGGCACATCAATTTCAGCATTCAAATAATCTACAAGCTCATTTAATGATTTGATTGGTATTATATCTATATTGTCTATAACGCCACATTCTTCTTTGTTTTCTTCGGGAATTACGACTTTCTTTATGTTATTATTTCTAAGACTGATGACTAAAGGCAAGGCTCCGTCTATTTTTATTATTTTACCATCTAAAGACAGCTCGCCTATAAAGCAGATGCTTTCAATTTCATTTTTGATTACCTTGCTTGCAGATAATATCCCTACTGCAATTGGCAAATCCATCTGACTTCCTTCTTTTTTTAGATTTGCAGGAGCTAAATTTACTGTTATTCTACTCACTGGGAATTTAAACTGACTGTTTTTAATAGATGATCTTACTCTTTCTTTCGCTTCTTTAATAGAAGTGTCTGCTAATCCGACGATATTAAAACTTGGCAACCCGCTTGATAAGTCCGTTTCAACATCAATTATACAACCCTCAAGCCCTTGCAATATACATGCTTTAACTTTTGATAACATTTTGTTTCCCCCCATTTTAATTTTCATTTGTTAATAAGCCTCAAACGCATTTTCAATATAATTAATTTCTTTTTTATCACTAATTATCTCAATTACATCAAATCTGCATCTAATATCGCTATAGTTTTTCTTCATAATATAATATTTTGCTGCACTAATAATTTTTCTTATTTTAGATGGAGTTACATATTCTCTAGGATATCCAAAATCTGTGTTTTTTCTACCCTTTACCTCAATAAAAGAAACAATACCATCCTTTAATGCTATAATATCAATTTCCCCAAGCCTACAGAAAAAATTAGTATCTAAAATAATATAATTATTATTTTGCAAATATCTCTTTGCAATTTCCTCAAAGTAAAACCCCTTGTTTTCCTTATACATATTTGCTCCCTAGAACATTCCCATTTGCTCATTAGTATTCAATATCTTTTTCAAAAAACTAAATCTATGAATACTTGTCGTTCCATTTTTCAATAAAGCATCAGTATGCTCCTTAGTTCCATAGCCTTTATTTTTCTTAAAATTATACTCGGGATAAACCATGTCAAGCTCATCCATCATTCTATCTCTCGTAACCTTGGCTATAATTGAAGCAGAAGCTATTCCGTGACACTTTTCATCACCTTTTATAATATTAGACTGCGGAATATCTACATTAAGTTTTTCGGCATCAATAAGTAAATAATCAGGCACAATAGCTTGTCCCTCTTTTGTTTTCAAGTTTGCAACAGCTTGAAGCATTGCCATTTTTGTAGCATTTTTTATATTTACTTCATCAATTATTTTACAATCAATCTCTCCAATACCTATAGCAATTGATTTCTCAATAATTTCATCAAAAAACTTATCTCTTTTTTTAGCACTTAATTTTTTAGAGTCATTTACACCCTCAATTAAAAGTCCTCTTGGCATTATTATAGCACAAGCTACAACACTTCCTGCTAAACAGCCTCTACCTACTTCATCGATACAAGCTATATAATTATAGCCTTTTTCGTATATTTCATTTTCAATTTGAAGCATTTTACACCCCATTTATTTTAATTATAAATTTTCACTACATATAATATATTCACTTTATCACACCTTATCTATTGGTTCAGATTATGTAGTTAACGTACATATTTCTTCTAAAACATCAGCAAATAGCTTTGCTTGGTCAAGCATCATAAAATGACCTGCATCTCTAATTAAAAACAATTTTTTATTTGGTGCATTAATAGTTTCAAAATATGAACTTGCTATTGTATTAGGTGCTTGAAAATCTCTGTCTCCAAGTATGTAAAAAACAGGTATTTCATACTCACGGCTTTCTTCATATAAATTATGTGAAAATAGGAAATCCCAAAGTTTTTTATTATTACCCATCCCTTTTATCAAACTTGAAATATCTGATAACCTAAAAACAGGGCTTTTGATAAGAGTTTTTATTATTGGGATAAAATTCATCCCAATTTTGTATTTTCCTTGTAAAATTCTAATTTTCTGTATCTTTTTAATCATAGACTTATCATAATTTTTTTCAGGATAAACACCTATCTTTTTAAGATTATCTAAATCTTTTTTATTATCTGCATTAATTATTAATTCTTTTAGCTTATCATAGCCAACTTTCTCGTTTTCCACAATATCTATAACTTGTCCAGTTCCGATATAGAACAATACTTCCTCTGGATATTTCTTTACAAATATTGTTCCAAGCACGCTTCCCCACGAATGACCTAAAATTATAATCTTATCCTTATTATATTTTTCTTTCAAATATTGAACAACTTTTAACAAATCGTCTAGCAGCTCATCCATAGAAGGATATTTGTTCTTTTGTGAGGTTTTAGTCAATGTTTTGCCTGCTCCCCTTTGATCCCAATGAACAACTGTAAATAAGCTTGATAAATTATCCTGAAAAGCATATGCAAAAGTTGATTCAGCCATGCCTGGCCCACCGTGCAAAAATAATAAAACTGGATATTCGGGATTTGCATTATAATGTAATAAGTATTGTTCTATCCCATTTATTTCGATATATTCCGAGAAATAATTACTTTGTTTTTTCATAATACTAACCACCAATAAAATATAAATTTTCATTACATATAATATATTACTCTATTACAAAACAATAAAACTCCTGTGCCGATATAGATTTGGCTTATGTGCTTTAAAAACTAAACTGTTAAAAATTTACAACATTTTTATTAAAAAGTCAATATATTTTAAAAATCTCAATTTTTTTATATCACTAGGCTTTTCAAAAATAATTCTACCAAGCTTTCCATATTAAGAATAATCTAAAATCGTTCTGCGGACACGTTCGTAGTTAATTTCATTTTTATTTAAAATACAGCCTTTTTTAAATGCTACATATAGACAACTCTTATAATCTTGTGCTAATAAAAATATTATACGCTTGCTGCCATGTTTCGTTTGTAAAAAAATTACCTTTTTCACCTTTAGAAGAAGCTATTTCAGATGCCATTTCAAAAAGTATACCAAAATAATCTCTACCTGTTCTCATTGCTAAAAATACAAGCTCGCACCAGATAGTTCCGCACTCATAAACTTTCGTTTTCTTTGCAGCTTGAATAGTAGCTTCAATATCATATTCAACTCGTTTTTCAATAACATTAAACCCTGAATGTGTTTCTTCGAGTATAGTGTATGCTGCACGATTGTCAAAATCAAGAGGTTGTCCACAAGAGCCGGGATTTATAATTAGCTTATCATTGCAGTACCCATAAGCTTGTAAATGATTATGCCCAAATAAAATTATTTCTGCATTTATTTCATTGAATATTTTTTTATAATCATCTTGATTTATTAACATCCTAAAATCTTCAAGAAATTGTTCATGTGAGAAAGGAGATTCTAACATTTTTTTGTGAAAAGAAGCACTTCCACAATCCTTTTTCGCCTGTTGTGGCATACCTTTAGTATAATGACTTGCATAAATAAAATTATTAGATTCAAGCGGAATATATGCTTCTTCTTTAAGAGTTGAAATAAAATTTTTCGTTTCCGTTGATAATTCACGATATATTTGATGGAGTGCTCCCATCTGATCAAATACCCAGCTAGATTGATTATCCTTAGATAAACCTTTCAAATATGTTTCTTTATTTCCTAAAATAACATCAGCATTTTTCAGCTTTGAAATATACTGTACAACATCATTTGAAAATGGCAAATCAAATATATAGTCACCTATAAAAATAAATCTATCTACATTATTCAAATTTGCATCTTCAATAACTTTAACTAAAGCGGGATAGTTTCCATGAACATCTGAAATTATTGCAAATTTCATATATATACCACCTTTCAATTATACAAGTTTTCTGTAGCAACATTTTTCACTACCTTGTTAAATGATTCACGATTATTCTAAATCAAGCCTATAAATATACTCATCATATATAATATCAGTTCCACACTTTTTAAAAGTGCCTTCTTTTTCAATATAGAAGTTAAGCTTTTTTAATACCGCATTTGAACCTAGATTTTGGCGTGCTACAGATGCTGTAATTTTTCGACCACCATTTATATAGCAAAAATCAATTAATGCCTTTATCATTTCTGTAGCATAGCCTTGACGCCAATAATTTTTATGAATGCTATATCCTAAATCCCAATGTTTCTGATCTTCACTTGGAACCGCACTGCATGTTCCGATATAATTTCCTGTTTCCTTTGAAATTGCAACAAAATAATAGCATCCATTGTAATTTTCTACATTTTCTTTCCATCTCGAATACGTATCACCCGCTTTATCTCGAGGAGGATCAGATAAATATTTTCCCATTTCATCATCTAACCAGATATCTAAACAAAACGACGCATCTTCTTTCCGAGTACTTTTAATAATCAATCGGTCTGTTTCTATATTATTTATTATCATAATAAAAATTCTCCTATCATTTACAAGAAATCTACCTTAGGATTTCCTGTTTATCTTCACGTTATATAAGTTTTTTGTAACAATATTCTTCACTACGTTTTCAACCGTATTTTATAAACTAAACTATTAAAAATTCACAACATTTTTTTAAAATACACATCTAAGTC
>DCPV01000310.1 GCA_002323775.1 Firmicutes bacterium UBA1535
GTATATGTAGCTTGTATTTTCATTTATAATATAAAATTTATTCATATTTCCTATATTTTCACTAAAATTGTAAAATATAGGTTTTTCTATTTCATCAGATATTTTAATTAGGTCATCAAAACTATTTACATTAAATATATTGTCGCAGTCTAAATTAGTGGAATTATTAATTCCGACGAGAAGCTTTGAGTAATTTTTAAAAATTTTATTAATTTTCTTTATATACATATCGTATTCGGAAGGATTTGTAGTAAAAATAAATAAAGCAATTATTGCAAGTAAAAGGATTGCGATGATAATTCTGCATGATATAATCAAAGTAAAATTAGGGTCTATGGCTATCTTATCTATTTTTTTGATATCTCCTGTTTTCTCATTTAAGTTTGAGCTAATAGTTGAAAAATAATTAGAGCCAATTGGTATAATTATAGTTGGCTTAATAATTTCCTTTACTATTCCATGCTTTGTCTCTACATTATATTCTATATTCATAACAAGTTCAATAAAGTTAGATGTCAATATTTTTGTGCTTTCATAAATTTCTTTAGAAAGATTATTAAACCAGTCATAATCAAGGATTAAATTTTCAACTATTTGTTTCTTAGAACTTAAATTTGAAAATTCAGTATCATTTTTAAGTATAAAAAATTTTGACCATAGCATCTTTATTTCATTTTGCTCAGATATATTACCCCTAACTGTGGCAGTAATATTGTATTTACCAAAAATTTTTGATATTTCACTACCAGAAAACTTATTTGTGAAGCTTAGTTCGATATCATCTACAATGGATGAGATATAAAATCCGTCTTGAGGTAAAATCTTCTTGTCATAAATACTATTATCAAAAAGCTTAACATTATATTTGATATCCGAAGAAACATTGTAATTATATAACTTAGTTTCACTTTCAGCTGTCTTGTAGTTTTTAGATTCTTTAAATTGGACTATAAAAAGAATAGTAGATATTAAAATTAATACAGAGCATATAATTATTTTTGTCATCAGCTGCATTTTTAATTTTTTCATAGTTAAAATTTCCCCCTTAGTAATTCAAAATTTTGTCTGTATACTATAATATCAATTAAAAACCTCTAAAATTTTCAGCAAGATTTTAAATTGATATTAGTATTGGAATAAGCAATAAACTTCCATGGATTTACAATGAATAAGAGGAGAAAACCATGGAAGTTTATTTTGATAAGCTTTTATTATATTTTATCTAACTGCATTTGCTTGTATGTAGTCAAATCTCAACGAGAAAGCAAGCGAACAATTTTGTGTTTCATTTTCCCATTCCTCAGGAATTGTAATGATAAATCCATTTTGCATTTGACCAAAATCGTCTTTAACATTTACATCACCAACCAAAAGTCTATCTCCAGGAACAATAACTACATTTGCTAAAGCAGACTTTATTAGGTTTCCAATATTTGAATAAGTACCATCAACTCTTTGTTCGTTCAAAATTCTACCATCTGCTTTTTGTAATCTAAAGCAAAAAGCTATAGGAAGACTATTTAATTTATCAGTTGGCAAATTAGTATCCGTTGCATTAGGGATAAGCTCTACATTATCAATTTTAACCGGCACTGTACCTGTATTGTCAACGCCGTAAATATATGTTACATATGAACCAGGGAACATATTATTGATTTCAACATCTAGTGTGTAGTCATTAGGGAAAGCATATTTTAGAACTCTAGCATTGTAATCGTCAGAAATATCTAGTCCTAAAGAATCAGGATTACCGTTTGGACGTGTAAAATATATACCAGGGCCTCCGATGTTTACAAGTTTTACATCTAATTCACCAGTATTAACTTTGTTTGAAATTGTAGCAGATTGTGTCCACCATGCAAATGCTGTACCCATAAGTATCAAAGCAATTACTAGTGACAAAGAAATTAATTTCGTTTTGTTCATAAGAACCTCCATTAGTTTAATATAATATTTGTGGAATTTATTTTCCATAAATATTATATTAGCAATAGTGGGTTTCAATAATATCCAAAGGTTTGATTTATTGGTATATGTACGTATTATTGTATATACTACTAAAGTTCTATCCTGATTTTTTGTACTTATTTTTTTATATTATGTAATATTTTTAAAAAGAATTTTAATTGATGGTTGACATTTTTACAAAACATGGCTTTTTAGATTTATGTAACAATTTTCTAAAAAAGAAAGGATGATTTATATGAATTGTAAAAATTGTTTGGAAAAACAGTGCAGTAACAAAGAAAAAGGCTTTAATGCTACTTATCCTCCTCAAAATGCTAAACCAGAAGACCTGCCTAAAATTACGAGTATTTTCTTAATTTTAACGAGAGATTGTAATTTAAAATGTAAGTATTGTTATGTTGATAAAGAACATGACAATATTACATACGAAACTGCGATAGATGCTGTTGAATTTATTGCGAAAAATTCACTTGAATACAAAGACATTCCATCGCTCAACTTTTTTGGAGGAGAGCCTACATTAAGATGGAATGACATAATAGTACCTTTAACAAGATATGTAAGATCAAAATATGGCAAGAATTTTACTTTGTCAATGACTAGTAATGGGATTTTATTTGATGATGAAAAGCTAAAATTCATGAAAGAAAATGATATCGGTCTTTTATTTAGTATTGATGGAGACAAGAAAACTCAAGATTTAAACAGACCTACAAGAGATGGACATTCAAGTTTTGATATTTTAAAAGATAAGATACCACTGATATTAAAATATTTCCCAAATGTAACATTTAGATCTACAACAGACCATGATAATGTGTCAGAATTCTTTAATAACCACAAATTTGCTGTAGAAAATGGATTTAAGAGTGTTTTTAATATCGTAAATGTATTTACAAATTGGAGCGAAGATGAAAAAAGTGAATTAAAAAGACAAATTGACATGTTGGGTGAATATTATGCTCGTATAAAACTTGAAAAACGCAATATATGCTTTTCTCCATTTGATGAGATGTTCTCTAAGTTAAAGAGAATTAAGGAAGCTAATTGTTCAAATAGCTACAGAAAAATCGGAGAAGGATTTTTAGGTTTTGGCAGATGTGGTATAGGAGCAAGTAGGTTTGCAAGTGTTGGAACTGATGGAAAACTGTATAGCTGCCAAGAGATGGTGGGAAACAGAGAAAGTGGACATGTCTTCGTTATAGGAGATATTTACAATGGTGAAGATAATAAAGCAAGATTAGAAATAATTAAGAAATATGATCCTAAAAAAGTTGCTTGCAGTACTGGAATAAATACTTGCAGAAATTGCAAAATGAACAATATATGTGATGGTTCCTGCTTAATAAACAATTATTTTACAAGTGGGGATTTTAATATAATGCCATCTATTCTTTGCTTTTATTATCAACAATTGCTGGACAAGGCAGAGGATATACAAAATAAATATAATATTTACTAAATTTAAGTATGTTTTATATTAAAAACATAGGAGGAAATTATGATGAGTGATAAGAAGAATAATTTTACTGAGGACACTTATATGCCTGAAAGCATGAATGTAGAGCCACAAGCTTGTAACTCTTGTATGACATATTGTCAGACAAGCTGTGAAACTATGTGTCAAACAGGCTGTGAAGTTAATTGTCAAACAACTTGCCAAAAATCATGTCAGAATTGTCAGGGAAGATGTGAAAGTACCTGCCAAAAGATTTGTCAAACAAATTGTGAAAGACTATGTCAATCGGCTTGTGAAATTGGTTGTATGAGTACCTGTGAAAAGTCGTGTCAAAATGCTTGTGAGAGCTCGTGCCAAAGCTCATGCCAAAAGATTTGTCAAACAAATTGTGAAAGGCTATGTCAATCGACCTGCGAAATTGGTTGTATGAGTACCTGTGAACGAAATTGTCAAAACTGTGAAGGAAGTTGTCAAAGTAGTTGCCAGAGGATTTGTCAAGAAAATTGCGAGCGACTATGTCAAGATTATTGTGAAGTTAATTGTTTAGCAACATGTCAAGTATCTTGTCAAAACTGTGAAGGAAGATGTGAAGCAGCATGTGAAAAATCTTGCCAAAATTGTGAGGGAAGGTGTGAGGATACATGTGAAAAGTCTTGTCAAAATTGTGAGGGTGTTGCATGTCAAACTTGTCAAAATTGTGAGGGTGTTGCATGTCAAAC
>DCPV01000054.1:0-3118 GCA_002323775.1 Firmicutes bacterium UBA1535
CGTGCTAAACGTTTATTGATATTTTGGTTATATCGTTTTTCATCTGTATAAGCTGGTGTATCATATTGTTTTGAATACTCAGCCATAATTCGCATTAAGTCATCATCTGTGTGATCTTTGTCTTGTTGATCAGGATTTGTCGAAAAAGTAATTGCGACTCGAGGAAAATCAGGATCTACGAGTTGATGACGTTCATCAAATTGGCGTCCTGTTATCAATGTTCCTTCGTGCTTCATTTTCTGCAGCATAGCATAAATTCTTTTAGCTTGAGCAATAGAATGAGTTGTCAAGATGCCAGACATGGTTGGATAACCATTTTGCACCTTAAACTTTTTAATCAGACTGCGCCGATCAAATATTTTGAGCAACATGGCACGAATGTGTTCATCTGTCTCGTATATTTCATTTGGCAATAGGCGCTCTTGTTCAACCAACACATCAGGGACATGGTCATGGTTGACTCGTGCAACGATGTGCTCCTGATCACCTTCAGGTAATAATGAATGATACTCCACTTGAAATCCTAGTACCGCTTGATCATCCATGGCGTTTTTTGTTGTATAAGCGTGTAATAAATCACCATATTGCTGCTCGGTAGTTCTGGCATACGTACCATTTTCTTGCTTTTTGTTTTCCTCAAAAATTGGTGTACCTGTCAAACCAAACCACGTTGAATTTGGTAATATCTTTTTAATGCGACGCATTTCTTCATCACTAACAGCACGATGGGCTTCATCAACTATGAAAACAATATGCTCTTTTCGCAAACGATCAAATTGGTTATGACCACTGGCTTCACTTTCTGCCTGTGCGGAACGCATCGCTGCTGAAAGCTTTTGAATAGTTGTAATCATAATCGTGTTGTTATTCTTTTTGGACAACAACTGTTGTGCTAACTGATGTTGATTTTTAATCCCAACAATTAAAGTATTATTGATGGTGTCCCCCGTTGTTTGACCAGTATGATATTCTGAAGCAAACTTGGTAAATTCATCTTGCGTTTGTGAATCTAAATCATTACGATCAACTACCATGATTGTGCGGTCAACGCCAATTGCATTCTGCGCTAACAACTTTGTTGCCACAAAACTGGTAATGGTTTTACCAGAGCCAGTCGCATGCCAAATGAAGCCACCTTCATGCAGAGCCGCTTGCTTTCTAATTTTACGAATGGCATGAATTTGATAAGGTCGAAGAACCATCAAAAACTTTTGGTTTTTCTGATCATCAACCAAAATCGTATATTGACTAATTAATTCATGGGCATCAGGTATTCTCAAAACAATACGAGCAAAATCAAACAAATCAGGAACCGGTACGTTTTCTTCTGTACGCCAATTGAACAAAAACTTAGCCATTCGCTGATAAGCGGCATCAGTATCTTCACTGGGACGAGCAAAATATCGTGTATCAACCTTGTTCGAAACAACGAAGAGTTGCGTTGCCGCATAAATACCGTTAAAGAAACCATCTTGAGCATACCGCTGAATCTGATGATAGGCTTGCATGTAACCATCTTTTGCAGATTCTTTTTTTAGTTCAATATGAATAATGGGTAAACCATTAATCAACAGTGTCACATCACCTCTAGTGCTGCGTTCTGTATTTGGCACAATCTGATGAACAACCTCATAAGCTGAGGTGCCACCGGCAATGTCTTTATTTCGAAATACTTCAAGACTAATCCGCTCACCTGTTTCTCGTTCTAACAGTATTTGAGCAACACCATTTTCACCTCGCAACCATTGTGAAGCTAAAAAAGGTGAACTGGTTAAACGCAAAAATTCAACTTTTACACGATCAAACTCAACATCGGTTAGGAGCTCACCTTCTAACAAAGCAGTATTCAAACGATTAAGATGGTTTCTAAAATTATCCCAAAGATCAGCTTCTGTTTTGAGTTCTGGTCTATATCGCCATTGATTCTCTTGCTCGCTTAAAATATGAATAAATTGATTTTCAATTGTTGATTCTGATGGCATGGTTGAAGGATCCTTAATTTAATATTGCATAACTTTTAATCATCAAAAAATGCTAATAATCTTATTCTTCTATTATGCCACGAAAAGTCAATCAAAATATGCTTTTCCCTAGTCAAAGTAGCAACTTTATCCCTCATTAAATTTATTCATGATCCTGTAATTGAATAGTCTGGTGTTAACTTATTGCTTTTTAAAAGTGCTCTACTTTGATAATTTGAAATAAAAAAAACAAAAACAGATTTTTCCATTTTTGCTCTAGTCATTATAATTTTAACAATATTGATATTTAGGCCACATGTTTAAAAGTTAATGTCACTTGTTGCCATTTTCAGAGTATATGAGCCTAGTTAATCTCCAATCGTCAGAATGTTTTGCTTTTAAAATCATTATTCCTATAAGTAAAAAAATTAAAAATTGTAAAATAACGGCGGAAATCGTACTTGGATCAAACTGTTGTGTTTCATAGGAGACTTGCATGCCATTCATAATAGTCAGAAAAAAATCAAAAAAGAAATGAGCAATCATAGGAATTAGTAAGCTACCAGTCTTAACATAAAGACACCCCAACATGAACCCAATCCCTGCCACACCAAACATTTGAAGTATGGTTGCCTCAATATTTTGGTTTGAAATATTACCAAAATGGTAAACAAAGAATAATTCTGTTTGAGATTACTAGACTGATAATCACGCCGTACTTACTTGATTTAAATGTTTTCAACAAATATCCTAAAAAAATTCCTCTAAAAATGAATTCTTCTGGAAAGGCAGCAGCCGTTCCGATAAATAAAGCTTCCCAGAAACGTTCTGGATTAAAAATACTCAATAATATTGAACTGATCAATAAAATAATGAGCCGTCTCACCGTTCGTCTTGAAAATATAATTTTGAAATACTTAGGAACAGGTAAAATAAAACCTAGTATTGCAGCTAGGAATAATTCAAACACTTTAAATGCCGCATCGTTTAACATGACACCTAGTCTTAAATCACCTGTGGGAACATTGTTCACTAGTCCTACGACAAAGTCTCCGCCATAATATTCAATAACGTTAAATATTGCTCCTATCCTAGTATTTGATACTAAATATAATAGCATACGGTTTTTTAAACATTTTTGAAAAACATCTATATTA
>DCPV01000054.1:3260-3780 GCA_002323775.1 Firmicutes bacterium UBA1535
TTTTGAAAAACATCTATATTATAACTAGTTTTTTGTGCACAACGCACAAAAAAAGCCAATCACTTTAATTGACTGTTTGTAAAATCCTAAAAACATTCACACCAATTCAAATGAAGCCAAAATTTCAGAGTCATCATTAGCAAGAATATTTTCAATAGCAACACATTCGATTTTAGCTGTTATATGCCATTGTGATTCATTTAGTGTCTTAACGAGTTGACGCGCTTCACTGGGTTGTAAGGATTGTCCTATTGTAACGTGTGGTTGATACGGTATATCACGACGGTAAAAAGGCTCAAAATTATCCAGTTCATAAACCTTGTCGTGTATCATTTTGATTATGTCTGCGCCTTGCGCAACGGATAACCAGACGTAGCCGTTATCCGTGTCACCTCCAACACGATTCAGTGTTAGAGTGAACGACTCAAGACGTTTCACAACAGATTGCACCGCATCACAAATACTCGTATCCGAGGCATTACTTTTGAAAGGAAACACAAGCGATACGTGAGGTCGAATA
>DCPV01000196.1:0-1384 GCA_002323775.1 Firmicutes bacterium UBA1535
TTTGCAGGTGGCAAAACAGCTGATGGCAACGATCAAATCGAATTTATTTATCAAGATGGCCTGCAAGAAATTGCAAGAGACAAAAAGAAACGAAATGTTTTTATTGAAGATACTTTAAATGGAATTGTTAGTGAGGAAATAGAGTTAGCCCAAAAAGGCATGTCCAGCTTTCTTCAAAAAAAACAAAATCTTTTTCGTCAAAATATCGATAAATTGACTACCCTCGAATCCAATATAGCGTCTCTAAGTGAAAGAATATCAGGTTTTCAAAACTCAGTTGCAATCAAAAAGAATTTACAGTCGTTAAAAAGACGATTGTTTTCATTAGAAAGTTCGAATGAACTAGTTCCCCATGATGTTATTAATCCAATATTGCATGAAATTCAAGAAATTCATGCAACTATCAGTAAATTGAAATCAGATAAAAAAGAATTGAATGAGTTCAAAAACATGACTTTACTACAAGTTAATCCTGTTTTAAAACAATTTCATTCTGAAATTTCAACGAATATAATTACAGAGTTAATAACTCGAAGTAATATAATTGAAGCAGAAATTCAAAATCTTATCGATACTGACATTAAACAAATACATGTAGATCTTACAACCATGCAAACAAAGGAATCCGAACTACAAAATTTGGATATATATTTAAAATATCAACTCTCAGAAAAAATTTCTCCGGAGATTCAAGAGATTCGTGAAGCAATTCAAAAACAAGAACTAGATTTATCTAATTATCGAAAGACACGTCAATTATTGGACAAGGCGATCTTTGAACAACGGCAGGTTTATAGGCAGTTACAAATAGATAGTTTTTTCAAAAGTATTTTACAGGAATTTACTATTTATGAAAATAATTCTCTTGACATTAAGTATCGCACAATTGTAAATTTCGATAAATTTATTCAATTATGTCAAAATACTTTCAAAACAACGACAAATAATTTTCGTCAGAATATTTTTGACTTTTCAATGGGAATAAAAAATGAAGAGGATATAATTAAAATAATTCATAATATTGCCAAAATGGCAAGTGTGAACCAATTACCTTTTCGAAATGGACAAAATATCTATACTTGGTGTGAGACCTTTTCACACATGAGTTTTCTAGAATCAAATTATCATATATACTATAAGAGAACTAATACAATAAATAATTCAATCAAATTAGAGAAATTTACTACCATGTCAGAAGGTAAACAGGCTTTTATTCTTTTATTGATGAAGCTCAGTCTAGCTCCAAAGGATACGCCTTTCTTTATTGACCAACCTGAAGATGAACTAGATAATAAGGCTATTTATGAAGACTTGGTAACCCATCTGCGTAGACAAAAGCTAAGTAGACAGATTTTTGTGGTAACTCACAATGCTAATATTGTTG
>DCPV01000196.1:1464-2633 GCA_002323775.1 Firmicutes bacterium UBA1535
TGCTAATATTGTTGTCGGAGGAGATAGTGAGTGTGTGACCATAGCGGAAGAAAACATAGATTTAAGTTCCCCATTGGGGCACACCTTTAGTTACAAACAAGGACCAATTGAGGACTTGAGCATTCAGAATGCAATTTGTGAAACTCTCGAAGGAGGGCAAAGAGCATTTAAAATTAGAGAAAGTAGATATACATTTCAATAAATTGCCACTACACTACTAATTACTTTTTAAAACAAGCCAATTTCATAAGAAGCTTGTTTTTTTGTGGAGTGAAGAAAAGTAATTTTAGCTAATAAATTTCTAGTATGAAATAGTCAAATTTAAATACAACCCAATAACATCGAAAAACAGCTGACCAGCTGTTTTTTTATTATAAAAAATTATAACAAGGAGAAAAATTATGGTTAACAAATTTAATAAATTATCACTACAAGGCAAGAGCCTAGGAAAATTAACCTATGTAGGTCGTAACAAAGTTGGGACGAACGGTGATATTTCTGTCGCTGTACTCAATATCAATGACACTCTAAATACTGAAAACATTACACCACAAGCTGGATTTGATTTTACTAAACCTTTTGGTACTGAATTGAAGTTAATCAATGCTTCAATAATTGGCGGTGAAGCTCGTAGTAATCGGAGAGGTGGCGCAAGAGTTGCCACTAAGTCCGGAACATTATTGCCAATGTCTGATTCAAAGACCGATGACATACCCGAAGTAGAATATGATGCTGTATTTGTGTCCGGGAAAGACAAAACACCAGTCGGACGAGTTCGTTCCGCTGATGCCTTTGATAGTAACGATTTGATTTTATTTAGTGTTTCACCAAACTATCAAACTGATAATCGAAATAATCCAGTTCGTGATGATAATGGGGAACCAATTATTTCAAATTACCAATTTAATTTCATGCAACAAAGTAAGTCGGGAGAAATTAACGATGATGATACGTTCATTCGTATCTTAATTGATCCAACCGAAAGCGAGAAATTACAAGTTGATTTGAAGCCTGGGGCAAAGTTAGTACCGCAAGGATTAAAGTTTGCTTTTGTTGGTAATAATGCCACTGATTGGACAGTGTATGCTGATACATTGATACTATTAGATAACACCAATTTCAATAATCATCAGCGTAAGTCGTCATCTAAATCAGAAAATGATTCAAAA
>DCPV01000151.1 GCA_002323775.1 Firmicutes bacterium UBA1535
CTTATAATGTATGTCAAAGACAGTAAGATAGACATTCTATAATTAATTATTATTGTGATAATAAAAGAAAAGAAAAAAGCAAAGATAGAATGATTTCTGGTGCTGTATTTTAATATAGGGACGCTTGCCTTATCTCTTTTTATTATCAAAGCTTGAATTATTAAATTACTAAAGCCTACCATTGGCATAAGAGAAACAGCTGTAATTGATGAGATTGAGAATAATGCAAAATACAATATACACAAAGCTACAAGGCTAATAATGCTATAAAATTGTTTGCTTTCTTCATTAGCATTAATAACAATGTTAATTGTTTTGTAAGTATCTTTGATGTTAGATGATTTTGTTATTATACAATAATATATTAGAAGCAATGCCCCTGCAAACATTGGCTCGTAAATAAATTTTAAAAAAGAAATAGCAAGAGAACCAAGCCCTATTAAAAGACCCAAAAGAGGCAACAAAAACACAGCAAAAGAGTAATCAGATTCCTCAGTTTCTGCGTAGAATTTGATATTAAATAAAGTAAATTTTCTTAAAACAAGCAGTGCACCAACAAATGCGTTTTTAGCTTCAAACATGATAACCTCTTGCAAAGATTTAGTTTTATTTTTACATTATATCTATTATATCATACTTATAGCTTCAATAAAATAATTTTTATTGTAGTTATTAAGAAAAAAATGTAAAATATTTATAGTGATGAAATATAGCTTGATACATAAACTCACAGAAATTCTGATAACATGGAGGATTTAATGAAAATAACAGTATTATCAGTTGGGAAAATTAAAGAAAAATTTTTTATTGATGCAATTAATGAATATAAAAAGAGACTTTCCAAATTTTGTACAATAATTGAAGAAATAGTTCAGGATGAAAGAGCTGATGAAAATTTTTCAGACAAAGAAATTGAGCAGGTAAAATTTTTAGAAGGACAGAAAATACTTAAAAAAATTAAGGACAGTAGCTTTGCGATAGTTTTGTGCATTGAGGGGAATCAACTTAGCTCTACTGAATTAGCGGACAAAATCAGTAATTTAGCGCTAAATGGCAGTTCAGATATATGCTTCGTAATAGGAGGAAGCAATGGCTTATCTGATGAAGTAATAAAAAGAGCAGATATGAAATTATCTTTTTCTAAAATGACATTTCCGCATCAGTTGTTTAAGGTAATATTATTTGAGCAGATATATAGAGCATTTAAAATAAACGCTAATGAGAGCTATCATAAATAGGACTGTGAAGTTTTTCTAAAATTAATATTTCAAATCACTTGCAAATAAACACTTATTTTTGTTGCATTATAAAAATATTTATAATATACTTATATCAATTGATTTGGAAATCACATACCTATAAATTCTAATAAATACTACGGAGGATTAAAATGACAAATAAAAAATTAGTAAGCAATTTTATGCTGATTTTGACTGCTATTATTTGGGGTACTGCTTTTGTTGCACAAAGCATTGCACATGATCACATAGGGACATTTACATTTAACGCTGCTAGAAATATAATTGGAGGCTTAGTTTTAATACCTTATATTTTGATTGCAAATAGATTTAAAAACAATAATTCACTTGATAGTGATAATGGCAAAAACAAAGATAAATTGGAAATGCCTAATAAGCTAGGGCTTAACAAAACTCTGATTATCGGCGGAATTTTATGTGGCTTAGCCTTATTTGGAGGAAGCACATTTCAACAATTTGGTCTTAAATACACGAGTGCCGGCAAAAGTGGCTTTATTACAGCACTATATATAATCTTTGTCCCTGCCTTTGGAATATTTTTAAAAAAGAAAGTTCCTTTTAAGGTTTGGATGTGTGTAATTATAGCTGTTGTAGGTTTTTATTTAATAAGCATAAACGAAGGCTTTACTATAAATAAGGGAGATTTGCTGACCTTGATTTGTTCGTTTTTCTTTACAATACATATATTAGTGATTGATTACTATTCGCCTAAGGTAGATGGAATTAAAATGTCTTGTATTCAGTTTTTTGTAACTGGATTTATTTCCCTGATATTAAGTTTAATATTTGAAAATCCTCAAATGTCAAGCTTACTGTCAGCATGGAAGCCGATATTGTATGTAGGTGTATTCTCATGTGGTGTTGCGTATACACTTCAAATTGTTGCACAAAAAAATACAGAGCCTGTTATGGCATCATTAATTTTAAGTATGGAGTCAGTATTTGCTGTTATTGCAGGCTGGCTAATTTTAAAACAAAGCTTATCATTTAAAGAAGCAATCGGATGTTTACTTGTTTTTGTGGCTATAATAATAACACAATTACCAAGTAGAAATGTGAAAATGGGGTCATTATAATGGAAAAAACAAATGAAAATACCGTAACTCAAGCTATAGGTGTGTTTGATTCAGGTCTAGGCGGTATAAGTGTTTTAAAAGAATTGGCTGAACTTATGCCTAATGAAAATTATATTTACTACGGAGATTCTTATTATGCTCCATATGGCACAAAGAGCAAAGAAGAAATAATAGATAGATGTATACAGATATGCGATTATTTTATTAATAAGAAAGTAAAAGCAATAGTCATAGCTTGCAATACTGCTACAAGTGCTGCTGTAAGTATTTTAAGAGATAAGTATAAGCCACTTCCTATAATTGGTATGGAGCCGGCTTTAAAACCGGCTGCACATGATAAGAAAAATAATAATATAGTAGTAATGGCTACAAGCTTAACATTAAATGAAGAAAAATTTAATGATTTAATGAAAAAATACAGCGATATAAACAATATTATAAAAATGCCATGCCCAGACCTTGTTAGCATAGTAGAAAATGATATGCTTCAAGATACTGCTCTTATTGAAAGAACATTATTAAAATATTACAGTGAAATTGATATAAATAAATTGGACAGCGTAGTTTTGGGATGTACTCATTTTGTGTTTTTTAAAGAGCATTTACAGAAAATGCTTGATAAAAAAACAAGAATAATAGATGGAAATAAAGGAACTGCAAGGCATTTAAAAGATATTTTAGATAATGATGGAAAATTAAACAAAGTAAATGAAGGTGCTAAGGGTGGAGAAATTACATTTTTAAATTCTTACAAAGATGAGAGACATATAGAACTATCAAAAATATTGTTTAATTTTCAATGATTTTTTAGTTTTTTAAAAATATTTTCAAAAAACAGTTGACATATAAAAGTGCTTGTGGTAACATAGACAAGC
>DCPV01000107.1 GCA_002323775.1 Firmicutes bacterium UBA1535
TTCCAACTAAATTGTCGTTCTTTTGCTTTATGCTGTTAGAAATAGCTTCCTTTAAAGCCTCGCCGCTTAATTCTTTGAAGTCATTATCAGCCAAGTATTTTAATTTCAATTCGTTAGGTGTTCCATCAAGACCTTTTGTGTATGCAGGTGATACAACAGGGTCAGCAAGCTCCCAAATTTTTCCTTGAGGGTCTTTAAAAGCTCCGTCACCGTATACCATAACTTCTACATATTTTCCAGTAAGTTGTAAAATGCTTTTTTGAACATCTTCAACTAAATCATTACATTCACGAGGGAAAAGCTTTATAGTATCTTCACTGGATTTATTTGATCCTAACAATCCATACAATTTATTATATCCGCTTCCATCTATGCTTTCATTTAATATATCATCTAACGAGCAAACTGCTTTAGCTCCGTTTGCAAGCAATATTCTCTTAGTACGTGCACGAGTGTGTATATCACAATTTACTATGCAACTTGCATATCCTAATATTGTTTTAGGTTGGTTTGCAAACACAACTTCAACCTGAGCACCTGCATCCTTAATTATTTGACTATAGTATTCAACATAATCAACTCCTGTAAATGGATGCTTGTTCTCGCCAAATAATTCTCTATATCTTTCAAGTGTAAGAACATCGCTATATGGATTAATTCCGGCTTCATCTAGTGCATCTAAAGATACAAGCTCATTACCAACCTCATCACTTGGATAGCTCAACATTAATACAACCTTTTTAGCACCCATTGCAATACCCTTTAAACAGATAGCAAAACGGTTACGGGATAAAATTGGGAATATAACACCGATTGTTTCTCCGCCTAGCTTTTGTCTTACATCTTTAGCTATTGCTTCAACAGATACATAGTTTCCCTGTGATCTTGCAACGATAGATTCAGTTATAGATATAACATCTCTGTCCCTTAATTCAAAGCCTTCTGACGCAGCAGCATCTAAAACACTTTCAACTACTATTTTAGACAAGTCGTCTCCTTGACGAATTATAGGGCATTTGATACCCCTAGATATAGTTCCAACTTTTCTTTCCATGAATTAACCTCCAATAAGCTTTTTATAGCGTCATAAAATTAGATTTTTTATTTAACTAAGAAAGTTTTTAACTTTCTTGTTTACAAACTTATGTTTATATTATACTATTAAAACATACATAAGTAAAATTAAAATTTTAATAAAATGATATAAGGAGAGCTTATATGAACATAAAACTCGGTCAATACAAGATATTTAACGAGGCGGCATCAACCTTGTCGTTCTCATTGGCTGCAAAAAATCTTTTTATGACGCAGTCAGCAGTTTCACAAGCAATTAATTCATTAGAAAAAGAATTAGACACAACTTTATTTATACGTCAGGCGAAAAGCGTAACATTGACAAAAGAGGGGCTTATCTTACATCAGCATATTAATAACGCCCTAGAGTTAATTACAAGTGCTGAAAACCAAATACAAAATTTTAAGGAGCTAAAGGGTGGAGAGCTAGTAATTGGAGCTAGTGATACAATAAGCCAATATTTTCTAACGCCTTATCTTGTTTTGTTTCACAAACAGTATCCAAGTGTAAAAATAAAGGTTTTAAACAGAACAAGCTTAGAAATGATAGAGCTTATGAAATCCGGACAGATAGACTTGGGATTTTTAAATATGCCAATAGTTGATGATACATTGACAATAAAGGAATGTTTAAAGATACATGATATTTTTGTTTCAGCAAATAAGGACGATAAGGTTTATTCTAATAAGGAAATAGCTAAAATGCCTCTTATACTTATAGAGAAAAACACCAGCTCAAGACAATTTATAGATAAGCATTTTGCAAGAAGTGGTATATTATTGCAGACTAAAATAGAATTAGGAGCTCATGAATTGCTTTTAAAGCTCGCACAAGTTGATTTAGGTATTTCCTGCGTAATAAAAGAATTTTCAATGGAATATTTAAGTCAAGGTTTAATACATGAAATTAAATTGGAGGAGCCAATACCTGAAAGAAGTATTGCATACGCATATTTAAAAAGAAGGACTTTGTCAGCATCAGCAACTAAATTTATTGAGCTTTGTAAATTATAAAAATCAGGGGAATAATTGTTGAATTACATATTTGCTGAGTGTATAATAATTACATAGCATCACAATAATATTATTAAATTACACAAAATATCAGAGTATATTTTATTTAGTTTATGATATTTATAGGCCAGTAACTGTAAACTAAAAACAATGTATTTGGAGGGGTATAATTGATTAAAAAAATTTTTTTGTCTAGGGGGCTATGCTTTCCTTACATATCATTAATCTTGATTATTAGCTGTCTGGTAGTCTCAATACCAGCTCATTATAATGCTCCATTATACTCTTATCTTGTTCCTTGGGATAGTGTATATCAAAATTATCAACTTTTTACTTCGCAATTTGTGCATGGCAATATGATTGGTTTTGGCGGTATGTCCTTTGAATTACATTTATTTACCAACATTATTACCATTGTTTTCTTTGGAGCATTTTGCGAAAGAATTTTAGGGTCATCTAAGATATTAATTTTGTCAGTTATTTCGGTTTTTGCAAATATTTTTACAAGACTTATGATTAGTAGCTTTGGCACAGGTATCTCAGGTGTTTCTTGGTCATATATACCATTGGCTGTATACATATGTTTTAAAATTTATAAATATGAAAAGAAAAAATTCTTTTCAAGCCCTATTAATATATTAATGCTCGTTTTATTTTCTCTAGCTTGGCTTGGTGTTACAATAGGAAACTTTATAATGGGGTGGAATACTAGCAATTTGTTTCATCTGGTAGCAACATTACTAGGTTTTGTATTTTTGATTGTTTGGAAAAAGGATATAGATTATAAGTTTAGTCATATGATTGAAAATCAAACAGAAAAAGTAACTTTGTACAAATTAAGCATATTAGACAAGCTTTCAATTTTCGTTTCTTTAGCAGTTTTAGCTATATTAAGTAATATAATAATTACATTTTTTTCTGTATGATTAAATTTTACAGGCTAAAGTATAGCTATAGACAGTTGGTATTTTGCAAGCTAATGGGAGGGAAGATGAAAAATATTATTTTTATTGAAGGGGTATCTGGAGTTGGTAAATCGACTACTGTACATAAATTAAGTGAAAAATTGCGAAGCCTTGGTTATTCGACAATAAGCTATATAGAAGGAGATTCAGATAGTCCTCTTGATTTGTTCTGTGTTGCTTATTTGGATAGATTGGAGTATGAAAATTTATTGGTGTCCTATCCTATATTTTCTGATACTCTTTCAAAGAATGTTATTTATAAAGGTGAATATATTCTACTTAGATATCAAATTGAACAAACACCCCTGTATTCTCAAGAACTTAATGAAAGATTACATAAATTTGAATTTTGCTACAATCCAAATAACAATATTGTGACTTTATCAAAATTTACAGAAGTATTTGTGAATTTATGGAAACAATTTGCTCAAAGTGACGCTATAGAGTATGACTATGCAGTTTTTGATGCTTCACTTGTAGCTCATATGACTAATGATTTAATTCGCAATTATAATGCTTCTAAGAGTGAATTAGTAAATCATATAGAAAAATTACTTCAAACAATTCACAGCTTAAATCCAGTTATATTTTATTTGTCGTCGGAGGATGTGCGAGAACGTCTGATAAAGGCACGCCAAAGTCGAGGACAAACTTATCCTGATGATGAAAGAATTAATTTTTGGGAAAAACGCAAGCAGATGGATTTATCTGTTATCCCAGACCTTTCTGTTAAATCACATATAATAGATATTAAAAATGATAACTGGGATTTAGTGATTTCTAAAATAATATCGCAGCTTGAAGAATAAGAGCTTCAATTTATATATAAATTAAAAATATTAATAAATTAGAGTGTAGATAGTGAGAGAAGAACAGGAAATATTTGATTAGTATGAAAAAAATAAATTATAAAACTAAAGAATGATGTTAATTATAATTAGTTTAAAGAGGTGATTAAGATAGCTGAAAATAGATACTTTAAAATGATTTATTTATTATTGGAAAAAGGAAAAATGACTGCTCCTCAGCTGGCAAAGCATTTTGAAGTATCTGTAAGAACGATTTATAGAGATATTGATATATTGAGTTCTGCGGGTATTCCAATATATACTGCACAAGGAAAGGGCGGCGGCATATCTATTCAAGACGATTTTGTCCTAAATAAATCAATGCTTTCAGAACAGGAGCAAAGACAAATACTAATGGCACTCCATAGTATAAACGCTGTCGAGGCTGAAAATACAGATGTGCTTTTGTCAAAGCTAAGCGGTACTTTTCATAAACAAAACGTAAATTGGATTGAAGTTGATTTTTCTAGTTGGATAAAAAACAGAAAACATGAAAATGTTTTTGAAATATTAAAAACGGCTATCTTTCAAAGTAAGCGTGTTACATTTAACTATTCCAGCGGTAAAGGTGAATCAATCAAACGATTAGTTGAGCCGCTTAAGCTTGCATTTAAAAATATAGACTGGTTTTTATACGGATATTGCTGTTTGCGTGAGGATTACAGGATATTTAAGTTAGCACGGATAAGGGATATTGAGATTACCCCTGAGGTTTTTTCACGCTCTATACCCTCTCAGATATTTGGAGATATAGAACAGCATCACGAAAAATTTGTTTCTTTGAAACTGCTATTTGAAAAGGAGTTGGCGTATAAGGTTTATGATTATTTTGACTCAATTACGCAAAGAGAAGATGGAAAATTCTTAGTAGAAGTATCTTTGCCATATAATGAGGGATTGTATAGCTTTATATTATCTTTTTGTGACAAGGTTGAAATTATAGAACCAGAAGAAATACGTAAGGAAATTATAGAAAAAATAAAAAATATTCAAAACAAGTATATAACATGACACAGGGTTTCAGGTTATATATGATATAATGCTTCTAAAGATAGTGCAAAGTAATTATTGTGACTGAAAAAACAATAAAATTTAAAAACTGCACGTTTAAAGGAGATAGAATTATATGAAATATGAATGGAAAAAACACGAAAAAGAATTTTATGGTGTTAAAGAAAAACCGTCAATTATAATAGTCCCAAGTCAAAACTATATCATAATTAGTGGAAAAGGAAATCCAAATAATGATGATTTTTCTGAAAGGGTTGGTGTTCTTTACTCTCTTGCTTATTCTATTAAAATGAAATATAAGAAATTATATTCTAATTCAGAACTAGATAAGCAATCAGATTACAGCGATTTTGCAGTATT
>DCPV01000281.1:0-3034 GCA_002323775.1 Firmicutes bacterium UBA1535
CTTCCATCTACTAATACATCACAATAGCTAAGAAGCTTGAAATAATTTTTATTTTTTAATATCTCCTCAAAAATATAACCGCTGTATATCCAAATAGTTTTCTCAGTTTCATTTTTAATTTTTTTAGCCAAATCAGATAATGAGTTTGCCTGCATCATAGGCTCTCCGCCGATAAATGTTATGTTTGTTATATCACTTACAATTTTCCCAAACACTTCATCTACGGACATTTCAGTTCCAGAATTGATATCCCATAATTCTTTGTTGTGACAGTCCACGCAGCATATATCACAGCCACTGACATAAAGAGAGGTTCTGAATCCCTCTCCGTCTACTATGGTATTATCAACAATATTGGCAACGTATATAGTGTTTATGTCCTTATCTTTGCTACGAAGTAGCTCTTGCTTTTCTTTTTGTATTTCTGTCTTTTCTATCAATTATGAGTCACCCTATCTCTAAGTTCTGCTTTTTTAGCGTCATTCCAGCTATCAACTCCACCGACAAGATATCCTGTAATTCTTTGAATAGTATCTATATCAGTGCTTCCACATTCGGGACATTTAATCATATTTTCTGCTGAATCTTCGTATCCACATTCTTTACATCTGTTTCTGGTGTGATTTACTGAGCCATAGCCCATATTGTATTTATCTATCAAATCTACAGTTTGCATGATTACTGAAGGATTATGCGTCGCATCTCCGTCTAATTCTACATAGAATATATGTCCGCCTCTTTCAAATTCATGATAAGGAGCTTCGACCTTAGCTTTATGCTCTATAGAACATTTGTACCAAACAGGCACATGAGAGCTGTTTGTATAGTATTCTCTATCAGTGATATTCTTTATTGCTCCAAATTGTTTTCTATCCTTTTTAACGAATTTACCGCTTAAGCCCTCTGCCGGTGTAGCAAGCAGACTAAAATTCAAATTGTAGAAATCTGATTTTTCTTTTATTTTTTCAAACATAAATTTTATAATTTGAAGCCCTAGTTCTTGAGCTTCCTCACTCTCGCCGTGGTGCTTACCGGTTAATGCAATGAGTGCTTCAGCAAGTCCTATAAAGCCTATTCCAAGAGTTCCATGTTTTATTACATTCTCTACAGTATCATTGCGAGATAATTTATCGCTATCCTGCCACATTCCAGACATCAGCATTGGAAATTGCTTTTTATACGCTGTGCACTGGAATTTATACCTGTCATATAGCTGCTCTGCTATAGTATCTATACACTTTTGCAAATTTTTAAAAAATGTATTTATTTTTTCTTTTTTATCTTGAAGCTCCATACATTCTATGCCAAGCTTAACTATATTTATTGTCGAGAAAGACAGATTTCCCCTTCCAATTGTGCTTTTTCTGCCATGTCTGTTTTCAAATACTCTTGTCCTGCAACCCATAGTAGCAAGCTCATATTCAAATCTTTTCGGGTCATTAATATCCCATAATTCATGTTGATTGTAAGTAGCATCCAAATTTAAGAAATTAGGGAAAAATCTTTTAGCTGTTACCTTGCAAGCAAATTTATATAAATCGTAATTTCTGTCCTCTGGTAAATAGTTTATACCTCGTTTTTTCTTCCAAATTTGTATAGGGAATATAGGTGTTTCATTGTTGCCAACTCCCTTGTAGGTGCTTGTTAAAATTTCACGTATTATACATCTTCCCTCAGAGCTTGTATCAGTCCCGTAATTGATAGAGCTAAATACCACTTGATTTCCACCTCTTGAGTGTATAGTATTCATATTGTGTATAAAGGCTTCCATTGATTGATGAACTCTTTTTACTGTATTATTTATAGCCTGCTGCTTATATCTGTCCTTGCCAGCTAAATCTCCAAGTGGAGTTTCGATATAATCTTCTATTTCAATATTGTACAAATCTTCGTGATTTTCACTTAGAAGTTGCTCTATTTTCTTGATTTCCTCTATATATGTTAATCTAACATATGGCGCTAAATAAAAATCAAATGCTGGTATCGACTGTCCTCCGTGCATTTCATTTTGTATCTGCTCCATAGATATACATCCTATTATAGAAGCTGTTTCTATCCTTTTTGCCGGTCTGCTTGAGCCATGACCTGCCTTAAATCCATTGTTCAGTATGTAGTCAAGAGGATGCTGTATACAGGTTAGAGATTTCGTTGGATAATAGTCTTTATCATGTACATGTATATAGTTGTTGGCAACATAGCTAGCCGCTTGTTCTGACAACAGGCAATCATCAACAAAGGGTTTAGAGCTTTCGCTGGCAAATTTCATCATCATTCCTGCCGGAGTATCGGCATTCATATTTGCATTTTCTCTTGTAACATCGCTAGAAACTGCATTTACTATATCCATATAAATATCATATTGCTTACGTCCTCGGGCGATATTTCTTTTGTTGCGATATATTATGTATTCTCTAGCTACATCCTTTCTTTTACTTGCCATTAGCTTGTTTTCAACTAAATCCTGTATTTCTTCAACAGAAATAGTATCATCAACACTATCAGTTATGTCCTGCGATATTTTCTTCGCAAGATTCACGTCCAAGCCTTTCATAGTATGATTCATAGCCTTTAAAATTGCATCAGTAATCTTAGCTTTGTCAAATTGAATTAATCTTCCGTCTCTTTTAATAACATTCATAGTCCATACCTTGTACTGAAATCAAATTTCAGTATTACCCTCTCTTTTTTTATTGTAATACATTTTTGAAAAACTCAAAATAAATAAAGAAACTTATCAATTTTAAGCTGTGACAATAGAAATCATTGTTAAATAAAGCTTTACAATATTTTAAAAATAAAAAAACTATAGCAAAGCACGCTACAGTCCGTATTTACTGTACTTTAAATATAAGTGGGTATAATCCACCTCATTTAGCAGCTACCAATCTCCCGTTGGACTACCTAATACTCTATGCAGGTCTTCTGGCTAACGTATTATCATCTTTTTCACCTTCCCAAGCGTTTAAACTCAGTGGTATATCTTTAAAATTCAGACTTGAAAAAGACTCCTCGTATACAGCGGCGGGACCGCATC
>DCPV01000281.1:3192-3423 GCA_002323775.1 Firmicutes bacterium UBA1535
GATTTCCCTCTTAGCCACTATCATATATAGTAGCTGACGCTACTACATGTAGTGGAACACAAAATATTTATTAATTTAGTTCTACCATATATAGTAGAAAATTTATAACTTATGCTAAGTTTATCATACAAATTAATGCTTGTCAAATATATATTTTCTTTACTGAAAATATTTTAAATTTTATATTCTTATACTTTAACTATAACTTTAGGTTATTCAAACAAGTCTATA
>DCPV01000198.1:0-12755 GCA_002323775.1 Firmicutes bacterium UBA1535
ATAAAATAAAAGGATATCCTATCGTTATTTTAGGATACCCATTATATTAATTATTAATTATATTGCTGTAGGTACGTTGCCGGCAATTAAAAAATTTACTATTCCGAAAGTAAATTTAATTGGTATGCAAAAGGCATTTTTCATCCTTATAATCTTCTTATCTCTGCCAAAAATCTGTGGTGTCAAGTCGAGTTCCATTCTATCTGCATTTGACATATTTACGCAGAATATACCATTAGTGAGATTCATGAACTCACTAAACGATGCCTTTACATATTCATCAAGCTCAGGATACTCCTCATCGCTAAATCTGGATGCAAATTTAATCAATGTATTATTGTCTGCTTCTAAGGCTGTATATGCGCTGAATTCGCCCTCTATTCTTTGACAAGTAAAATTCTTGCACTCAAAATCCCTTATTGTGATTGATTTCATTGGAATAAAATCATCTCCAACAAATCTGACTAAGTTTTTAAATAACAATGAAATATATTCGGTGTAAAGTGCTGCATCTTCAAACGCTTCAAATTCATAGAAATTTTCTATAACTTCAAGCATTTTTTCACTTTGAGTTAATGTGAAGTCTGTATCTTTAATTTTACATTCTTTTTTGTATTCTTCTATAGCATTTTCAAAACGGCTGTTGGTCATATACCCCTTATCTACGAGTGCTTGTCCTAGTAAAATGTATCCGATATTTTGGGACTTTAAGAGTTCTGAAACCTGATCATCTGTCAAATATCCCATCTCTACAGCAATGCTTCCGAACATTTTATCAATTCTTGCTTGCAGTCTGTGAACCTTATTAACTTGGTCTGCTGTCATATATCCAGCATTGATAGCAAGGACTCCCAGCTTTAATCTAACATTTTTTTGAAATTCTAAAACTTCTATTAATTGGTTTATTGTAATATATTCTTTGTTTAATAAATAGCTGCCAAAAAATTGAGTATACATTATTATTCACCATCCTTTAGCAGTTTACCTACGACCTTTTTAACATCTTCTGCAAAAACAGGCTTATGTATAAAGTCAAAGGCACCAGCTTCTATTGCTAATTTTAAATATTTTTGTGTAATTACTGAGGAAGCTATAACAACCTTTGCCCCTGGATCAGAATTAGTTATCTCTTTTAAAGCTTCGACTCCTGTTATTTCAGGCATGATAATATCCATGAAAACTATATCAGGCGTAATCTCCTTATATCTACTTATCGCCTCTCTACCATTCGAGGCATAGGATATATCTGTACATCCCATTGAATTTAGAATATCGCTAATTTGCTTTCTAACCAATATAGAGTCATCGCTAATAAGCACTTTTAAATCGTTTATAAGCATCTTTTTCACCAACCATCCTTTTATTTTATAAAAAAATATATAGTATATATTTTATACTGTTTAGGTATTATTTGCAAGTATTTTTGTAATATTATGGCGAAAAATGTAAATATTTTTTGCTTGTTAATGTTTTCCAATGAAAATTTTATTATCTTAATCAAAAGCATTATTATAAAAGCATATTTGCATATTAATTTGTTTGGTAAAATGCTTTATGCTTTACTTTTTTAGAACGAAAATGAAGAAGTGCGTCAATCGACAAAAAATTGGATACTCATGTTGTATTGCTTTGTTTTATATACTTGTTATGGATGCTTTATAATGTCAATCAAAAAACTAAAAACACCAATAGTTTTGAATTCTATTCAAAAACTATTGGTGTTAAAATCTATATTATAAATTATAAATCTTAGAATATTTGTCTTTTAGATAATTTACATAATACATAGGGTTAAAATCTTCCCCTGTTGCAAGCTTTAATATCTCCTTAGGATACTTTGTGCTTCCATACTTATGTATTTTCTCCTTAAGCCACTCATTAATTTCCTTAGTTGTACCGCTTTCAAGTATTTTCTCAATATCAATTTCCTGCTTCATCTTATTGTATATTTGAGCTGCATATGCAGAGCCTAGAGCATATGTTGGGAAATATCCAAACATTCCGCCCGCCCAATGTACATCCTGAAGAACTCCTTGACTTACACTAGGCACATCAATACCTAGATATTCTTTTACCATTTTATTCCAAACTGTAGGTAATTCTGAAACTTCAACCTCATTATTCAAAATCATTCTTTCGATATCATATCTTATCATGATATGCAAAGGATAAGTAAGCTCATCAGCTTCAACTCTTATAAGTGAGTTTTCAACCTTATTTATAGACTTATAAAAATCTTCAAGACTTATATCCTTTAATTGCTCCTTAAATATCTCCTGAAGCTTGCTATAGTGTATTTCCCAGAACTTATGGCTTCTTCCTATTATGTTTTCAAAAAATCTGGATTGAGACTCGTGCATTGCCATAGAAGCACCATCACCTACATTAGTATCATCAAGCTCAGGGTCTATCTGCTGATTATATGTAGCATGACCAAGCTCGTGGATTGCTGAAAATATGCTTGAAGTAAACATATTCTCATAGTAGTGAACTGTAAATCTTACATCCTTTGTAGAAACACCTGAAGTAAACGGATGCTCGCTTTCTTTCATCAATCCGTGATTTGTGTCATAGCACATAACCTTTTGTATATATTTTGCAAATTCAATCTGATCTAATCTAGGATAAGTTTTGCTTTCAAAACTATTGTTGTACTCTAATTTTTTGCTAGTAATCTCCTTCACAAACGGAACTAATTCTTTCTTTAAAATTCCAAAAAATTCATCATACTCAACAGTAGTGAATTCAGGCTCGAAATCATCAAGCAAAAGGTCATAGCCTTTAAGCTTTTCAGTTTCTAGGTATTTAGCAAATTTTTTTCCGTATGAGATTATTTCCTCCAAGCTAGGTTTAAACATTTCAAAATCATTTTTTGTCTTTGCCTCAGCCCATGTATTTTCGCTTGTTGCTAAAAGCATTCTGTATTGTACATATTCTTCCATAGGTATCTTGAGAATTTTGTCTACACTCTTTTTTGCCTCTACAATTTCGTGAGCTAAAACACTATCAAGCTTATCTTTACCTGCATATAGCTTATTTATTATATCTATACGCTCCGATGAGGTTTGTAGCTTATATGATTCTTCTGATAATACGCCCGTATATTTTGCTCTTTCTCCAAAGCAACCCTTTGGAGCTTCAGTAGCTGAATCCCAGCTTATCATCCACATAGCGTAATGATATGCTTTAAGCCTTTTCCTATACTCCTCATATTTACTAATTAATTCCTTCATTTTAAAGCCTCCTAGATTTTATTATTTGATACTTCAAATATTCTTACTATGATTTTAAAAATATGTGAAAAATTAATACGCTCTTGCAATATAAACCATATGCTTTGCTTCTTTGCCGCAGAAATGGCATTTATCTGATAACTGCTCCTGTTCAAACGGCATACATCTTATTGTTGCACCTGTTTCTTCTTTTAGCTTTGCTTCACATTCCGGACAGCCACACCACATAGCTTTTGCAAATCCCGGTTTGTCTGTTATGCTTTTCTTGTAATCCTCGTAGCTTTCCATAGTGTATGTATGTGCTTCCCTGTGCTGTCTTGCTTTTTCTAACATATCCTTTTGCATCGTTTCTAGCATTGATTTTACAGTCTCGCCAATATTATCTAAAGAAATAATTTCTTTTTCCAGCTTATCTCTCCTTACCGCTACCGCTTGGTTGTTTTCTATATCCTTTGGTCCTATTTCTATTCTCATTGGATAGCCTTTCATTTCGTATTGGTTAAATTTCCAGCCCGGTGAGTTAGCAGTATCATCATCTAATTCAACTCTTATTCCCTTTGATTTTAGCTCGTCAAATAAAGCATTAGCCTTTTCTAATACTCCCTCTTTTTTCTGAGCAATCGGTATTATAACAACCTGTGTTGGTGCAACTCTTGGCGGTAGTACCAGCCCTCTGTTGTCACCGTGAACCATTATAAGTCCACCTATTAATCGTGTGGATATACCCCATGATGTATGATAAGGATATTCTTGCTTTCCTGTTCTTCCTAAGTAATTTATATCAAAGGCTTTTGTAAAATGCTGCCCTAAGTTATGAGAAGTACCCGCTTGAAGCGCTTGACCATCGTGCATAAGTGCTTCCATTGTATACGTAGCAAAAGCTCCGGCAAATTTTTCTTTTTCACTTTTTTGTCCCACAACAACAGGCATAGCAAGTAAATCTTCTGCTACCTCTTTATATATCCCAAGAATTTTCAATGTTTCTTCTTGAGCCTCATCATATGTTTCATGGAGAGTATGGCCCTCCTGCCATAAAAATTCTGATGTTCTTAGGAATGGACGTGTTGCTTTCTCCCAACGCACTACACTGCACCACTGATTGTAAAGATATGGTAAATCCCTGTATGAATTTAACCATTTACTGTACATATTGCAAATTATAGTTTCTGATGTAGGTCTAACGCACAATCTCTCTCCAAGCTCTGTGCTTCCTCCATGTGTAACCCATGCAACCTCCGGAGCAAAGCCCTCTACATGCTCTTTTTCTTTATTTAATAAGCTTATAATTATTCCTAATAATCTATCAATTTTCATATCTTATTTACCTTTTCACAAATATTCTACAAGAGTATCAACTGCTTATCCATCATGCCAAATATTCAACTATATCTCGTCTGTACATCAATCAAAAATAATCATCTTTTATCTTACAGCTTTTGAAATTATTTTATCACAATATGTATTATCTGTAAATATTTACATTTTATATTTATTTTGTGTCTATCGCTTGAAAGCATTATTATATAAAAATCACTCAATATATTTTCTTAAATATCTTCCTGTATGTGATTTATCAGATGCTATAACTTCCTCCGGTGTCCCCTCTGTCACAATTTCTCCGCCATCTTCTCCTGCATCAGGCCCAATATCAATTATGTAATCTGCTGTTTTTATAAAATCCAGATTATGCTCTATCACCAGTACAGAATTACCAAGTTCAACAAGTTCATTTAAGGAAATCAGTAATTTCTCAATATCTTGTGTATGCAGTCCTGTAGTTGGCTCATCTAAAATATACATATTGCCGGTTTCTTTTTTTGTTTTTCCCAGCTCCCTTCCAAGCTTTAATCTTTGGGCTTCACCTCCTGACAGGGTCAAAGATGATTGTCCCAATTTCAGATATCCAAGTCCCAGCTTATTTAATACTTGAAGCTTATTATGAATAAGCTTCACATCTTTAAAAAACTCTATGCCTTCTTCTATTGTTAGCTCCAGTACCTCAGCAATACTCTTTTCTTTGAATTTAACCTCAAGCATCTCATTTTTATATCTCTTGCCATTACATACCGGACAAATAGTTGTGATATCCTGCATAAATTGCAGCTCCATCACAATACTTCCCTCTCCCGTACAGGTCTCACATCTTCCGCCTTTATTATTAAAGCTAAAACTTGAGATATCATATCCTCTGGCTTGAGCTTCCTCTGTATTGGCATATATTTCTCTTATCTTATCATAAATATTTAGGTAAGTTGCCGGATTAGAGCGTGAACTTCTTCCAATTGGGGATTGGTCAATATACCTTACATCTTTAATAAAATCAATCCCTTCAATTTTGTCATGTAGTCCGGGTTTTATTCTTGCATCATATAGCTTTGAAGCTATCCCTTTATATAATATCTCATTTATTAAACTACTTTTCCCTGACCCTGACACACCTGTTATACACACAAAAACATCTAATGGTATATTAAGATTAATATTTTTAAGATTATTTTCTCTTGCACCTTTAATCTTAATCCATTTCCCCTGTCCTTTACGCCTTAGTTTTGGAACTACTATTCCTTTCTTATTTGTCAGATACTGTCCTGTCAAAGATTTATCTGTGTTTATAACTTTTTGAATATCACCACTTACCATGATTTCTCCGCCATATGCACCAGCTCCCGGTCCTAGTTCAATAATATGGTCTGCACTTTTAATAGTTTCCATATCATGCTCAACCACTACCACAGTATTTCCAATATCTCTAAGCTTTTTTAATGCCTTGATTATTTTAAATGTGTCTTTCTCATGAAGCCCTATGCTTGGTTCATCTAATATATACAACATTCCCATAAGATTTGAGCCTATTTGTGATGATAAGCGTATTCTTTGAGTTTCTCCTCCCGAAAGTGAGTCTGCACTTCTGCCTATATTTAGATATTCTAGTCCTATTTCTGAAAGTGATACTAGCTTATTAAGTATTTCGTTGATAATTTGTTGTGCACTCTCTTTTTTGTCATCTGGTACTTTTAGGTTTGTTAAAAATTTTATCAATTCTTTTATCTGTAAATTACATAAATCATATATGTCTAAGCCATCTATCTTAACTAACAATCTTTCTTTCTTTAATTTTTTACCGCTGCAATCAGGACAAATATGGGAAGTAAATAGCTTTTCATTTTCTTTACTCTTAGACCCATCAGCTAAACCTTTTTTGTAGAGTCGTGTTACGTAATTCACTAATCCTTCATAGCTTACATATCTTCGTTTTTCCGCTTGCTCTCTTTCTCCGTCAGCCTTAAGTATCTCGTATCGTTCTCCATTAGTTCCAAAAAATATCACATCCTTTATTTTATCAGGAAGCTCCTTGAATGGCGTATCTACGCTGAAATTATAATGCTTAGCAAGGCTATATAGCCTTGCTGCACCATTTTTATCACTTATACTAAATTGAGATACATACAGAGGGTCATTCCTCATACTCTTATTTTCGTCTTTAACTAACAAATATGGCTCTGTCATTTTATATGTTCCCAAGCCTTGGCATGTTGAACATGCTCCACTGACATCATTTGCAGAGAAGTTTTTAGGCAGAAATTTATTTGCTATCATATTATGTTCGCAATTAATAAATCCCTTATTAAATTTATTTATTTCTTCTATTGAAATATCCTCGCTTATTATCTTAAATCGCATTAAATTCTGACCTAATTCAGATGCCTTTTCTATCGCACTCGCTAATTGTTCATAGTTTCTTTTATTTACTGCAACTTCATCAACTATTACTTCTATAAAATATGTTTCATTTTCCAATAATTCTATTTTATTTTTCATATTATGTACTTCGTCATTAACGATAATTTTTCTAAAGCCCTTATTTCTTAGCTCTGTTAATAAATAATCATAATTCTCGTCATATATTTTGCTCACAGGAGCAATAATTTCTATTCTAGTGCCTTCGGGAAGATTCAAAATATGCTCTGCTATCTGATTAGTTGGCTGGCTTTCGATTTTCTTGCTGCAAACAGGACAATGTGGAATTCCTAGCACCACATATAACAGCCTTATATAGTTAGATATATCAGCCATACTTGCTACTGATGAACGTGGATTGACAATTCCCCTTTTCTGTGGGATTGAAATAACAGGGGATAATCCCATGACAATGTCAACATCAGGCTTTTCCATATTCATTATATTGGCTCTTGAAGAAGATGATATCGATTGTAAAAATCTTCTTTGTCCTTCACCATATAATATATTATAAGCAAGAGAAGATTTCCCAGACCCACTCACTCCTGTAACAACAGTAAGTGCTTCTCTCGGTATTTCAACGCTAATATTTTTTAAATTATTCTCTCTTGCTCCTTTTATGCTTATGTTTTTTCTTATCAAATTATATTCTCCCTTACTTTTCCTTTAAAGCTGATTTGTTAAGTAATGTAATAATCAGCTACATGTTATTATCAAAATCGTAAGAATAAGCCGCCTCATCAAAGTAAACCTTACTTTTATCTAAAAGCTTTATTGACCCACTTGTTCTTATTAGTATTTTCTTTTCTGTAAGCCAGTTGTATACATCTGTAAGCTCATTCCCGTCATTACTGATATTGTACTTTCTTTTTATATATTCGTTGATTTCTGACGCTCCTCTAACTTCCCCTTCAGTTCTTAACCACTTGACAATTGGTTCAAAAACAAGGTCATTTTTATCATCTAAGTATTTTTTACACTTTGATAGCTTGCTTTCTATACTTAATAAATCAACTTTACTGTTTACTAAATCAACATATATATCATTAAAGAAATCATAGTTCAGGTTTAAAGCCTGACTTTCAACCTCTCTGCATGGATATTGATTATTATAAGCTACCTCGATATTAGCTAAATTCTTCACTAATCTTAACATTACACTAAATGCTGATAGTGTATCTTCACTCAGCTTTAAAATTTTTTCTATTTTTTTTACACATACAACTCCATAAATAGCAGCTTTTAATAAATTTTCTTCTTTATCTCTATTCCCTAAATCATGTTTTTCATTAAATAAGTTTTCTATAGCTTTATCTTTTGAATATATTAACTTACTTTGCAACAGAACTGCTCTAAAGAAGCTCTGAGCATGCGGACTATCCACTAATTCAAAAAAATAATTTCTGCTATATAGTTCCACTTGAAAGTCTATATCATCTACAATAAGTGAATATTGATTATATATTTTCTTGCTGTTTTCCTTTGATATTAGCCAAATATCAATATCTGATTTTTCCCATAACTTACCGCTGACTATACTTCCATACGCAAATGCTGCGATTATGTTGCTATCCTCTTTTATTTTTTCTGCAAAAGCCTCTAAAGCTTCCTCATATTTATTTTTAATATCTAATTTCTCAACTTCCATGAAAATTACCTCTCCTTTATATTTTAAATTATAAAGTACGACACAGTGTCAATGTCAATAGTAAGGTTTATTTTAATTTTTATTCCAATAAAAATATGCTCCCTCTTAATAGCAATCAGTTTCATTTTTTACTGTTTGCCTTAAGGGGAGCATATTATATTTTGATTTCTATTTATTTTTTAGTCTTTTAATATCTTTCCTCAAATGTTCCGAACACAATTGGGGTTTTATCCTTAACCATCACTTTTCCTTTTGCAAGAACTGTATCTATGTCTAAATTTTTGTCTAGTAAACATAAGTCTGCATCAAAGCCTTTTTCTATTTTTCCTTTGTTTTTTAGTTTAAAGGCTTTAGCTGGATTAGATGTCAAAGCTCTTATTGCAATTTCAAGAGGGATATTTTGTTTTTTTACAGAATCCTTTATTGCCTTTATTAAACATCTCGATGTTCCTACTCCCAGGCCTACTAATTCACCTTTTTCATTAAATACAGGCAAGCTTCCTTGCCCATCCGATGTAAGCGTGAAGTTGTCCATACTCACATTTTCTTCCATAAGTCTTTTTAGCCCTTTGCTAAACGGAACTTCACCATCTAGTTTTTCGTTGTAATCAGGGTCTTCACTTCCTGTAAAATCAATATACCCACCTTTTTTAGCATATTGCACGCATTTTTCAAAAAGCTCTGGATTTCTGTTCACATGTGTTGGTACAAATTGAGTTATAGGAATTTCTGTCTCAGAAACAATTCTTTCAAGAAGTTCAATCTGTCTTTTCCCATCTCCTAAATGGACATTTACTACTCCTGCCTTGCCCGACAACATTCCAGCAACTCTTGCATCAGCAACTGCTTTTGCAAACTCATCAAATGAAGGTTGGGATGATCTATGGTCAGATATTGCAACTTCTCCGATTCCGATTATTTTGTCAATAGCAATTATATCCTTCATTATTTCGCCGGTTATAGTTTTTAGTGGCAATCTATATGAACCTGCATAAATAAAGGTTGTTATACCTTCTTCTTCTAAGGCTTTTGCTTTTGCTAGCAATGACATTAAATCTCTTGTTACTCCATCTGTTCCCAAGCATCCTATTACAGTTGTAACTCCAGATTTTGTAAGTGAGCTAAGTGTAGCTTCGGGAGTTCTTGTTACAAAACCACCCTCTCCGCCGCCTCCCAAGAGATGAACATGAGAATCAATAAATCCCGGAACTGCAATTTTACCACTTCCATCAATTTCATTGAATTCTACATCACAATTTAGCTCAATCGAAATATTATCTTCAACAGTTGCAATTTTATTTCCAATTATCAAGATGTCTTTTTTACCAATATACTCCGGTTTATAGACATCTACATTTCTTATTATTGTTATCATCCTTTTCAACCTTCCCTTTGTCTATTTATATATTCTCGCTTTGCAATCTATTTGTAAAATATTATTGTAATCCCATCATTACTGCTATTACAATTATTATCGTACCAATTAGGAATAAGAAGCCCTGCATTTTAATCTGCTCTTTAGCCCATTTAGCCCAATCAATTCTTGCAACACCTAGAACGCCTATTAAGCTTGCTGATACTGGAGTAAATGCGTCAACAAAGCCAGAACCAAGCTGATAAGCAAGAACTGAAATTTGTCTTGATACTCCTATCAAATCTGATAATGGTGCCATTATCGGCATAGTCAAAGCCGCTTGACCTGAATTTGATGTTACAACTAGGTTAAATAAGCTTTGGAATATATACATAAACCATGCTCCGATAACCGATGGAACTCCTGATAGAAGTTGACCTATTCCATGTAAAACTGTATTCAGTGTAGAAGCTACATTGGCATTTGAGCCACCAAGTACTAACAGAATACCCTTAGCCATACCAACAACTATAGCTGTACCAGCCAAATCTGCTGCTCCTCTTTGGAACGATGATGCCATCTCATTTATAGTCATATCATTTAATTTGAATATAATCGCTGTTATACCGGTTACAAATCCCATTACGAAGAACTGCGAAGCAATTTCTGGTATATAGTAAGCCTTTTTAGTAACTCCATAGATTATCCAAATTAAAACTGCAAGCATTTCTAAAAGTATAATTTTATGTCCTAATGTAAATTTAACTTGCTCTCCTGCTGTTTTTTCTAATCTTTCTCTAAAGTATCCATCACTTTCATATACTACTGAACTCTTTGGATTTTTTCTAATCTTTTCAGCATAAAACATTGTATATCCTGCTGCTAATGCCGTTACAACAACCCACATTATCAATCTGAATGTCGCTGCTGAAAGAACAGGAATTCCTGCTATTCCTTGGGCTATAGCTACGCTGAACGGACTCATCCATGATGCTGCATTTCCTACCTGCGAAGCAACATATGTAACTGTAACCGCTACAATTGAGTCGTAACCGAGTGCTATTACAAAAGGTACCATTATCATTGAAAATGGAATTACTTCCTCTGCCATACCGAATGTTGCACCGCCTAGAGAGAATAAGAAGAATATTACAGGAAGTGCTAGTCTTTCGAGTCCTTTTGATTTGTTGATAAACGCATATATACCAGCGTCTATAGCTCCTGTTCTCATTATTATAGCGAAAGAGCCTCCAACAACTAATATAAGCGCTACTATACCAACTGCTGAGCCACCCTTATCTCCGGTAACTAGTCCCTCAAATACATAGTTTAAAAATCCAAAACCACCAAAGTCATCAGTTCCCCAAACCTTAGCCGTCTTGTGTAATTTTTTTGATGTGTCATACATAGACATACCGTACAAATCGTACAAAACATCATCATTAAGTCCTAACTCATCAAGCTGTGCTTGTGTCCATGTTGATGAATCTGTTGCTACAAACTCTTTTAATGCAGCTTGATCAACTCCTAGTTCTTCAAGCTTAGCAGTATCTTCAGAAAGAGTTTTTAAATGTTCAGATAAATTTTTAGTGTTTAAATTGTAGCTGTATCTGAACGAATCATCCTTTAAAACCGTTCTTGATTTTTCTGCTCCATTCGCATCAATATAAGTAACCTTATGAGTGCTGAATTTTCCTGCCGGCACGATAAATGTTAACAACCAGCTGAATAATACTACCGCAAAAATAATAGCATAGGTATGCGGCGTTCTGATTTTTGTCAAATCTTTAGAAATCTTTACTTGTTTGCCTTTATTTTCTTTCATGGCAATCCTCCATAATAATTTATAATTGCTTAGTTATAATATTAATAAATATTACAATTAAGTTATCTTGCATTTATTATGCCAAGAAAAAAAAACGTATATACAAATGTTTTTGTAAATACGTTTTTTGTTTGGTTAATTATTATGCAAAACATGTAACCAAATAGAACCAAATTCTATCCAATTATTTTACTGTACTCAACAGCAAGCAAGGCTGCGACCTTTGCATTGTTTAAAACTAACTCTATGTTTGAAGCTAAGCTTACACCCTTTGTTATTTCTTTTAATTTTGATAATAAAAACGGAGTAGCTGCCTTTCCTTTGATACCTTGTTTTTCTGCTTCCTTAACGGCTTCATCTATAGCACCATTTATAAAGGCACTGTCTAGTGCAAATTCCTTTGGTATAGGGTTTGCTACGACCATTCCACCTGCCAGACCTAATTCCTGCTTTGTTTTAAATGCTCTGGCTATTTCTTCAATTGTGTCTAATCTATAATCAACCTTAAATCCGCTTTCTCTTGTGTAAAATCCCGGCAAATCCTCTGTTTGGTATCCTACAACAGGAACGCCCTTTGTCTCAAGATATTCCATCGTCAAGCCTAAATCAAGAATAGATTTTGCTCCGGCACATACAACTGCAACATCAGTCATTGCAAGTTCTTCTAAGTCTGCCGATATATCCATAGTAGTTTGTGCACCTCTATGAACTCCACCTATTCCTCCTGTTGCAAACACCTTTATTCCAGCCATTTTTGCTAAAATCATTGTTGTTGCAACGGTAGTAGCTCCGTCTAGCTTTTGAGAAACGAGTATTGCCAAATCTCTCCTGCTCGCTTTTCTTACCTCATACCCTTTTTTACCAAGGTAATGAATTTCCTCATCACTTAGTCCAACTTTTAATTTTCCTCCAATTACTGCAACTGTAGCTGGTATTGCACCATGCTCTCTTATTTTA
>DCPV01000198.1:12933-22083 GCA_002323775.1 Firmicutes bacterium UBA1535
CACCATGCTCTCTTATTTTATCTTGAGTTCTGATTGCTGATTCAGAATTTTCCGGATATGGCATGCCGTGAGAAATTATCGTAGATTCTAATGCAACTACCGGTAATTTATTTTCTAAAGCATTTTTGATTTCATCTGATATAACTAAATATTTTTCTAAGTTCATTTTTATTTTTTCCTTTCTTGAAATTGAAATTTTAATTTGTTTATTTATACTAAATTATCATTCATTATTTTTTCTACTTTTTCTAATGATAAAGTTTTGCTTATTGTTTCTATGCTTGACACGCATATTGAAGCTGCCGCACTTGCTATCTTGGCAGAATCTATAATATTATAGTCGTTTAAAAAGCCATAGACTATACCAGCCATAAATGAGTCGCCAGCTCCGGTTGTGTTGACTACCTCACTCTTATAAGGCGGCAAGAGGCCTTTTTCTACACCATTGTTATAATATACGCCATCTGCTCCCAAAGAAATAAATACCTGCTTTACTCCATTTTCAATAAAATGATCAGATGCAGTCATTAAATCTTTTTCATTGTTTATTTTTATATCCGAGAGCATTTCTGCCTCGTATCTATTTGGCTTTATAGTGTGAAATTTCCCTATAATATTTTTTACCTTCATACCCCTTGATATAGACACTAAATCTATAAATATAGGAACTTTAATATTTGTCAGTAAATATTCTATCGCTTCTAATTCGAGACAGGTATCAATTACTATCGCCTTTGACTGTTCCAATGACTCTTTTCGGGATTCTAATAATGAGGGTGTTATATTTTTATAAATTTCCATGTCAGATATGGCTAGCTTCATATCCTTATCACTGTCTGCTATATAAACATAGGTTGCAGTAGTCGCATTAGGAATACTAAGACTATTTCCAATCTTTATACCTAAATCCAAGCAGTTTTTCTTCAACAATTCTCCATACACATCATCTGCAAATATAGTTAACAAATCTACATTAACATTCAATCTTCTGAGATTTTCAGCAATATTTCTGCTCACTCCGCCCATTGAAAAGGACACCCTTCCCGGATTGGAATCCTTGTCAATCAGCTTTGCAAATGGTATGCCTGCAACGTCTATATTGCAAGCTCCAATCATACTGACATATTGATTGTCTGCTATTATATATCCTTTGCCCTTTATAAGACCTTTTTTCATTAAGTTTGCGATATGCACAGCCACAGAAGACCTTGCTATATTCATTTTAGCTGCTAATTCATTTTGAGATATAAGCGGATTTTCTTGAATACACTTCAATATCTCATGCTCTCTATTGGTCACCAACAATCACCTCTTGTCATAAAAATCTAATAAAGCATTATAAAGCTCTATGGATATTTTATTAATCGCTTTTAGTTTAACAATTATTTATAAGAACATACATCATTGTGTCCTTTAATTATACATTCAAGCTCCAAGCAAGACACAAAAAGGGGGAAGGGTCGCACAGAACTCGAGTGTATAATTACAGGACACATCGCTTATAAAAGCAAGAAGCTCTTAGCTTTTTATAAGCTTTTGCTTATGTCTAATAAACTTATGTTTATATAATACTACATTTAAAACAAAAAAACAAGATAAATTTTTATAATTTTCTTGTTTTTTTATAATAAATTTTCTATATCAAAATATTTAAAGTGTTTTGGAGTATCTTAACGTTATAATTACAGCTCAGTACCAATCTTTGAGCTTACAATTGCCAATGCACCTATAAGCCCTGCGTCTGTTCCTAAGCTTGCAGGTACGATTTTAACAGTATTTGACATCACTTCAAAACTTCTCTCTAATGCAACCTTTTTTAGTCTATCAAATAACATGTCACCTACTTTAGAAACTCCACCTCCGATTATAATCATTTCAGGGTCAAATATATTAATTAGGCTTGCTATGCCTATACCTAAATAATTTGAAGTATAATCAACAACTTCAAGTGCCAGCTTGTCTCCTTTTGATGCACATTCAAAAACTTCCTTTGGAGTTATATTTTCAAAAGTGGATAATAGACTTTCTACATTTTTTATATTTTCGGTATGATTTAATCTTTCTTTTGCTATTCTCGCTATCGCAGTTCCTGATGACATGACCTCCAAGCATCCGTAATTACCACAGTTACATCTTGGGCCATTAGGCTCTACAGTCATATGTCCGATTTCACCTGCGTTTCCTGATTTTCCACGGTAAAGCTTCTTATTAATAATAATTCCTCCGCCTACCCCTGTGCTGACAGTTATGTATATTAAATTTTCTGCTTCCTTACCTGCACCGAATAAAAATTCACCTAGAGCGGCGGCATTTGCGTCATTGTCAATAAATGTTTTTATACCTGTAGCACTTTCTACAGCCTTTTTTAAAGGAAAGTTCTTAAAGGGTAAATTTGGTGTTTCAATAATTATTCCCTCATCTGAATTCAAAGGACCAGGGCTTGCAATTCCAACACCAAATACATCTTCATTACTGATATTAAGTTCACTAAGTACATGATTTATAAGCCAAGTTATTCTTCCGATTACATTAACCGAGCCCTCTGATGCCAAGGTATCAATGGTTTTCATATATAAAAGCTTTCCGTCTTTATCACTGACAGCACCGGATATTTTAGTACCACCTAAATCTATTCCTACAATATACTTCTTTTCCATAATAATATACATTCCTTTCTTTAGAGCAATAGCTATATAGCATAGACAGAAAGCAATTTCAGACTTCCCTCTATTTCAAATTTTCCAAGGCAAGCAGGAAGCAACAATGTGTCTCCTTTATTTATTATCTCAGAGCCATTTTCCCAATGTATTTTCCCAAAACCATATATATTCATAATTATCATAAAAGCATCTTTTGACACAGTTGAGACATATTTATCATTTATATTAATTTCATCAACACTAAAATACTCTGACTCAATTAATTTTATTTCCTCCTTTGATGTAACATTATCATCAAGCTTAATATTATCAGTCAAATTACAGTTTTCTTTAAATTTTACATTTTTTTCTAATTCATTGGTATCAAAATTTATAATATCTAATGCCTTTTCAATATGAAGTTCTCTTTTATTGCCATGCTTATCAGTTCTATCCCAGTCAAATATTCTAAAAGTCGTATTGCTGTTTTGCTGAATTTCAGCGATAAGTATATCTTCAAGTATTGCATGAACAGTTCCAGAAGGTATGTATAAGCAATCGCCGGCTTTTACATGAACCTCGTTTAATGTATCGCTGACAGTACCATTTTTTATGGCATTTACGAAATCCTTACGGCTTATATTTTGCTTTAAGCCATATATCAGCTTAGCACCGTCTTTGGCGTCCAGGATATACCACATTTCATTTTTACCGTTGTTTTCTCCTATAAGCTTTGCATATTCATCATCCGGATGAACTTGCACTGAAAGCTTGTCGTTTGCATCTATTATTTTTACTAGTAAGGGGAAGTACAAGCCATATTTTTCATATATTTTAGTTCCAAGAATTTGCTCCTTATATTGACATATAAGCTTTGACAGTTCAGTACCTCTATGCTCCCCATTGCTTATAACACTCATTCCATCATCTCGGCATGATAATTCCCAGCTCTCGGCTATATTTTCACCCTGTATCTCTCTATCAAAGTATTCACCAATTCTTCTTCCACCCCACAATATTTCCTTGTATATCGGGTCAAATTTAAAAGGATAAAGCATTTTATGCCTCCATATCTAACAAAGTAATATCATAAATAAAAAACTTCCGAATCCCATAATGTGAAATTCATTTCATACTTACGCATCTTTCCTATAAAATGATACCATCTTATATAAATAAATACAATATTATTATTTATTTTTGTTTTTTTATTGTATTTTTTTGATAGTCTTGTATAATAAAAGGGTGAACTTCGTTCACTCTATGAACTTAACAAAGATTGGAGAATGAATTCTATGGTTTTTGAATTACAAAGAATTGAAAGGATAATAAAAGATTTAAAAGCTTATATTTATCCCGATTCTGAACCAGTAACACAATACAGAAAATGTGACGAAAATATTTCTGGTGGAGAGAATTGTCCAACTGACAATGGTAGTTGGAATGATTTCAAAACTGGCGAATTATGGGGTGGATATGATAAGCACTCATGGTTTAGAACTACAGTAAAAATACCCGAAAGATTTGAGGGTAAGGATGTAATCTTTAGAATTACTACAGGTCGTGAAGGACAATGGGATGCTTTAAATCCACAGTTCTTATTGTATATCGATGGTAAATTAATTCAAGGTCTTGATGTAAATCACAGAGAGGTGTTAATAGCTCGCAACGCCAAGGCAAATAGCGAGTACTCTATTGCACTTTTAGGCTACAGTGGACTTCACAAGGATAAAATACTCTTAATCACCGAGTTATGTGTTCTTGATAGCGAAATAGAGGATCTTTATTATAATATAAACGTACCTCATTCAGTAGCCAAGCTACTAGGCAAGGAAGATGACAATACTACAAAAATACTGTTAAGTCTTGGCAATGCAATAGACATGCTTGATTTAAGAAAAATATATTCAGAGGATTTTTATAAATCAGTTAGTAAGTCCAATGAATATCTTAAAAAGATTTTTTATACTGACATCAACTATAATTGCCCTACGGTAACTGCTGTAGGTCATACCCATATCGATATAGCATGGTTATGGAGAATATGCCAGACAAAAGAAAAAACTGTAAGAAGCTTTTCTACTGTTTTAAATCTTATGAAGGAATATCCTGAATACAAATTTATGTCGAGTCAACCTCAATTATATGAATACATAAAAGAGCTTGAGCCAGCAATGTATGAGGAAATAAAGCAAAGAATAAAAGAAGAAAGATGGGAAGCAGACGGAGCAATGTGGCTTGAGGCAGACTGCAACTTGCCATCCGGAGAATCATTGGTAAGACAGATTTTATTCGGAACTAGGTTTTTCAAAGAAGAACTTGGGGTTGATTGCAAAAGCTTATGGCTACCTGACGTATTTGGATACAGTGCTGCGCTTCCACAGATACTTAAAAAGAGCGGTATAAAATATTTTGTTACAACAAAAATAAGCTGGAGTCAATTTAACACTGTACCAAACGATACATTTATGTGGCGTGGAATTGATGGAAGCGAGATATTTACATACTTTGTAACAACCTCTGACTATGATAAATACACAGGTGACAAAATAACATTCTCAGGAAAAATGAATACAACTACATATACAGGCAGTATAAACGCAAACCAAGTGTTAGGTACATGGAAAAGATATCAAAACAAGGATATAAATGATGAAACTATGATGCTGTACGGCTATGGCGATGGCGGCGGCGGTCCGACAAAAGAAATGCTTGAAAATGCTAAGAGACTTAAATATGGTATACCGGGCTGTCCAAGGCTTCAAACAGGACTTGACGGTGATTTCTTAGATAGATTGTATAATAGGCTCATAGAAAGCGGAGCAGAGATACCAAAATGGGTTGGTGAGCTTTACCTCGAATACCATAGAGGTACTTACACTTCAATGGCTGAAAATAAAAGATACAACAGAAAAAGTGAATTCTTGCATTTAGATGCTGAGCTACTGTCAACTATGGCAATGCTGCTTGGTGAAAATTATCCTGCTTCAGAGTTAAACAAGGGATGGAAAGGAATATTATTAAATCAATTCCATGATATTATACCCGGCTCATCAATCAAAGAGGTTTATGAGGACTCTCGAGAGCATTATGAAGAAATTATAAGCTCAGCAAATGGAATTTTAAACGAGGCATTGACTAAAATATCTTCAAAAATTGATTTGAAAAATAAATCGATTGTAGTTTTCAATACACTTTCATTTAACAGAGATGATATTGTAGAACTTAACATTCCAGACGGAGTTCATATAAATGGGCTTAAAGATTGCAATGGCAAAAATATTGATTTCCAAGCATCAGATAATGGTAAAAAGCTTGTTTTCTTTGCAGAGGGAGTTCCATCAAAAGGATATAAAGTATTCTATATAGCAGATGAGAAGAACGAAATCTCAGCAAATTCAAAATCAAGCACAATCGGAGATAAGAAATTTGAAAATGAGTTCTTCAAAATAGATTTTGATAATGATTATAACATTATATCAATGTACGACAAATACAGCGACAGACAGCTTATCGATACAGGTAAAAAGGCGAATGTAATTCAAGCCTTTGAAGATAGACCAATGCAGTGGGAAAACTGGGATATTGATATATATTACAACAAAAAAATGTGGGAAGCAAATGACTTGCAAAGTGTTGAAATAGTTGAGCAAGGACCTATCAGATATTGTATCAAAGTAGAAAGAGCGTTCTGCAACTCAAAAATAACACAGTATATCTACTTCTACAGCATGATTTCTCGTGTAGACTTTAAAACTGTTATCGACTGGAATGAAAAAAATATACTTCTTAAAGCAGCTTTCCCTGTAAATATAAATGCAAGTAGAGCTACCTATGAGATACAATACGGAAATATCGAGAGAGAAACTCACAATAATACAAGCTGGGATTTAGCTAAATTTGAAGTATGCGGACATAAATGGGCAGACATATCAGAGGGAGCATACGGAATAAGCCTTATGAATGACTGCAAATACGGATATGACATTAAGGATAATTTAATGAGATTGACACTGCTCAAATCCGGAACTTATCCAAATCCTGATGCAGATTTAGGAATTCACGAATTTACATATTCTCTGTATCCTCACAGTGGCACGTGGAAGGAAGCAGGTACACAGAAAATGGCTTATAACCTAAATGTACCTATGCACGCAGTAATTGAAAATTCTCACAAAGGAACACTTCCTGAAGCATTAGCTCTGTTTAATGCGGATAAGGAAAACTGTATAATTGAAGTTGTTAAAAAGGCAGAAAGTGGAAACGGCGTAATTGTAAGACTATATGAATACATGAATAAAAGAGATAAGGTTACAATTACCGCAGGTATGGATATAAATAATGTTTGGGAATGTGACCTCATGGAAAATAAAATTGAAAATGTAAATACTAATGACAGAGACTTTACATTTGACATAAAACCATATGAGATAAAGACATTCTTGATTGATTTTAAATAATAAAAATTAAGAATATTTTCTAATTTTATATGCTCCTCTTATAGTGGACAGTAAAAATAATAAAAACTGTATACTACTGGGAGGAGCATATTAAAATTTTATTTTAAGAAGATTTTATTCCATAATGAGTAGTTTTAAATTAATAATTTCAATAGCCTTTTTCCTTTGCCTGCTGACAGCTTGTTTAGAAATACCGCATATTTCAGACAGTTCTATATTACTATAATTATATAAATATTTCCCAATTATTATTTTTTTCTGTACATCAGAAAGATTGCTTAACAACCATGAAATATACTCTAATTCAATTTCTTTATAATAATCAAAATGATTAATATCCATATCCAAAGCTATTATTTGGATATTTTTGTTGTTTAAGGCTTTTAATATGTTTATATACCTGCATTTTATAGCATTATATACATATAAAACAATCTCTCCATCACTTATATTTTTGATTTTTTTCAAACTAACATTGTTTATAAATTCAAGTAAAAATATAACAAGATCAGTTTCAGCTTCTTCATAAGACAATTTCTTTGCAAATCCCTTAATACAAGGCAGAAATTTATTATAAATATCTACCTTAGCCACTTCACTGCCATCTTTGGCTTGTACAAATAAATCGTATAATAATGATTTTTCCATTTGTATTTACTCCTTCTTTTTAGTAAACAGTCCCTGTCTCAATAAATTCTACAGAAATTCCATCTCCTTATTTTAAGTCAAAATTAATTTAATTTATTGTTAATTTTAACCTAATACAATATAATTCATAATTTAGATAGCATTACAAATTATACATCTATATTATTAATAACTATCTATTTTGTGAATAAAAGTTGAAAACAATCAAAAAAATAAGCAGTGTTTAATATTCAACCTTACCAAACACTGCTTATAATATTATTTATATTTTAATTGAAAAAATAATCATAAAAACTGTCTATATAAGCTTTTTTATAAGAATATAATCACAGTTATATATCAATGCTGATATTTGCTTCAAGTATAATTACTTCTGAGCAATTCACTTTGTTTTTAAATTCAAAAGGATTGGCTCTTATTATGTCAAATGTATCATAGTGCATTGGGATTACCACTTTAGGTCTTATAAATTCTACAGCCTTTGCTGCGTCATTTATATCCATAGTGTAATTTCCTCCGATAGGGATAAAAGCTAAGTCTATATTTTCATCCTCTAAAAGCTTCATATCCATAGTCAGACCTGTATCTCCTGCATGATATATTTTTTTACCCTCTATCTCTATAACAAAGCCACAAGGATTTCCACCGTATATCATATTGTCTCCCTCAGATATTCCGGAGCCATGAAGTGCATTTGTCATTTTTACTATTCCAAAATCAAATGCAGTTCTGCCACCTATGTGCATTGAATGTGTTTTTATAGCAAATTTGCTTAAATATGCAGATATTTCGTGATTCGCTATAACAATCGACCCATTTTTACGTGCAATTTCTATAGCATCTCCCATATGGTCTCCGTGACCATGTGTAACAAAAACATGTGTGATTTTCTCTAAATCCTCAAGCTTTATTTTGCATGATGGATTGCCGGATATAAAAGGGTCAATAATTCCTCTGAACTCACCTTTTTCAACCAATACTGCTGAATGTCCTAAAAATGTTATTTTCATGCCTTGCCTCCTTATAATTTAAGTATCTTATATTTATTTATTATTTTCATAAATATTAATTATTTCGTAAGCCTTTTTTCTTATCATATCTCTTAAACAAGCCGGCTCTATAACCTCAACATAACTTCCAAAGCCCAAAATCAGCTCAAACAGCCAATCATCCTCCGGAAATGTAAAGTTTACAACTGTTGTACCATCATCGTTAAAATGTATCTGCTCCTCATTAAAGGAATCAACAACTCTTGTTTTAGCACTTGGTGCAAATTTTAAAGTAATATTATGAACAGGCTTATCCTTGTACCAGTCTTCATGATAATCCAAGGTCTCCAAAGGAGGAATACTTCTCACATATTGCTCATCGCTTATATTTAGTTTATGTATCCTCTTTACCTT
>DCPV01000198.1:22139-30095 GCA_002323775.1 Firmicutes bacterium UBA1535
AATCGTTCTTGATATGACAATAGCCGTGCAAATACCATGAAAAGTCTTTGAGCAGCAAAGAAAATGGCTCTGCTGTTCGATGGATATATTCTCCTTTAGTGTTTATATAGTCAAATTCAATTATCCTTTTTTCATCAATTGCTTTATTGAGAATTTTAAGCTTTTGCTTATCAGTATTATTGCTGTTCCAATTACTATAGTCTATGTTAATTGCAGATTTATTAATATAATTATCATCATTGTTTTGATGCTTAAAACACTCTAATTTCTCTAAAGTGCTTGAAATTTTTTTGCTGCTGACAGTACTGTTTAAATTTCGCAAGGCTGTAGTGATAGTTCCTATTTCAGCTTCATTTAAAAAGTTTTTATCTATTTTATAATTTTCCATAATACCAAATCCGCCATCCGCACCCATATACGAAACTATAGGAATGCCTGCCTGATTAATAGTATCAATGTCTCTATAAATTGTTCTCTGCGATACCTCAAAATATTCTGCAAGCTCTTTTGCGTTAATATGCTTTCTATTAATTAAAAGCATTACTATTGCAAGCAATCTATCAATCTTCACAAGTCACCTCTGCATAAATGGCAATATTGTAAAACAAGAAGAAGCGTACTCACCTCAACATTAATTTCATACTAACTTTTCATTCTTACTTTAAATTACCTTTTAGATTTTACATTATGCCTTACACTACCATGTCTATTATAATAAGATTTACATATAATTGCAATACCTTAAATTGCTCCAATCTTATACATTATATATTCTTTCTTATTAAGAGGATTTATAACATTTCTCTTGCAAATCTTGCTTTCGTCAAATACTGTATCTCTGTAGCCTCCAAATTTTGTTATAAATATTCCCTTTCCCTCTGTGTAAGATGCAACCTTTATTTGATAATCTTTGGAGCTTTCAACTGGTATAATACCATTTAATATATAATCTCCTCCTGCTAAATTTGGATTATCAAATTCAGCACCCATCATTTTTAAATCAAACATCGCCTTGCTTATTGAGTACTCAGGTATTCTTAACTCAAAGTCGTTTATTGGCTCTAAAAGCTTAGTTTTAGCATTATCAACAGCTTCCATCAATACCATTGGAGTTAGATTTCTAAAATCAGAAGGTGTGCTTTCTACACTATTGTATTCTGTATACATAAGCGTCACTCTTGTATCGGTTAGCTCCCACCCATATAAGCCATATTTGCAAGTATCGTACACAGCTTCTTCAATGGCTCTTAAAAATGTTTTTGGAAGAAAGCCTGCTGTAACCTTAGATTCATATACAATTCCACTTCCTCTTTCTAACGGTTCTACTTTAATTTCAACAGTAGCATGAAATATATTCAAGCTTTGACCCTCATACATCATGGCATTTCCCGTTCCGCATACTGTTTCCTTGTATATAGTTTGATTGTTGGAAAACTCCACCTTTAATTTGTATTGACTTTCTAAGACTGAACTGATTATTTCCTTTTGCACTTCACCAAATAAATTAATGTAAATATCTTTATTGGAATTATCAGATTCTAAATCCAAAAGAGGGTCTTCATCACTTAAATTTAGAAGTGCCATATATAGCTTGTGATTATCTTCACCGTTTACTAAGGAAATCTTAGTTTTTAGAGTAGGTCTTGCAAGCGATGCTTCTTTTAATTTATCGCTCCTCTTGCCAATAATAGAGCCTATTTTCATACATGAGATGCCATGTATAACACCTATATCCCCACATGATATTTTTTTAGTATCTAATATTTTTCCATTTTCTAAAGAGCTTATTTTCTTTACTTTTTCAAGTATTGGCTCATCAGAAGAATGTGGAGAAGTTATGCCTATAATATCTCTGACATTTATTTCTCCCCCAAACATTCTTACATATGCCTTTTTCTCGTTAGAAGCTGTTCTTTCAATTTTAAACACTAATCCGGATAATTCACTGCTAGTTTTATCTTCATTTTCATTGTTTATCGGAAAATGCTTCAGAATTTTATCCAGCAATAAATTCGTGCCTATATTTAAGCCAGCCGAGCCGATAAACACAGGATAAATCATAGCATTACTTGAATACAAAGACACTTTTTTATCTATTATATCTTTGTCTACATATCCATTTTCCAAATATTCATTTAAAATCTCCTCATCAAGTTCTGACAACACATCTAAAATTCTGTTGTATAATTTCTCATTATCATAGCTATCAATGATTTTTACTTCCTTAGTTTCTTCATTTTCACAGCTTTGCAGCATAAGAGCTTTGTCACTAAGTAGCTTTAGGATTTCACCATACACCCTGATTGCATCAGCTCCTATTCTATCAAGCTTGTTTATAAATATTATTGTTGGTATATTAAGCTTTTTCAGAGTATTAAATAAAACCTTTGTTTGAGACTGAATACCCTCAACCGCAGAAATTACAAGCACTGCACCATCGAGTACACTTAATGAGCGTTCTACCTCTGATATAAAGTCTATATGACCGGGTGTGTCCAATATATTTATTTTTATATTGTTGTAATTAAAAGATATTGCAGAAGCTTTTATTGTTATACCCCTTGTTTTTTCAAGCTCCATTGTATCCGTTTGTGTGTCGCCATTATCAACTCTGCCTATTTTATCTATCACCTTGCCGTGATATAAAAGATTTTCTGTCACTGTTGTTTTACCCGCATCTACGTGAGCGACTATTCCTAAATTAATTGTTTTTATTATATCCATCAATTCTCCTATTTACAGTTTAACAACTTTCGTTGCAATATTTTCATTGAACATATAATCATGCTCTACAAATATCATTGTAGGATTGTATTCTAGTATCAATCTTTCAATTTGCATCCTTGAAATTATATCAATATAGTTTAACGGCTCATCCCATATATATAAATTTGCTTTTTGCGACAAGCTTTTTGCAATCAATACCTTTTTCTTTTGTCCTGCACTAAGCTCTGACAAATCCTTTTCAATAGAATTCGGGTTGAAATCCAGCTTTGATAGTATAGCTCTAAACAAGCTTTCATCTATAGCCTCACTTTCAACATATTCCTTAAAGCTTCCTCTCAAATGAGATGTGTCCTGTGATATATAGGACATTGTAAGCTGATTGCCTATATTGACATTTCCCTCATAGCTTATGCCCTCACCGAGTATTAATTTTATAATGCTTGACTTGCCACAACCGTTTTTTCCTCTCAAAGCTACCCTATCGCCCTCATTTACTGTAAAGCTTAGCTCATCAAAGATTTTTTTGTCTCCATAATTTATGGATAAATTATCAATATTGATATAATTAGTTTTTAAATAGGCCTGAGGATGAATTTTTAAATCATCAGCTCTTTCAATATTTTTTAGAAGTTTTTTCTTATCCTCAATTGCCTTTTCTTTTCTATGTTCAATATTTTTAGCTTTTTTCATCATTCTTGCTGCTTGTGCCCCAACAGCACCTCTGTCATATACATGCTCTCCTATTTTGCTTTTCTCAACCAAGTCACTCCATCCCTTAGAGCGTCTAAATGACTCCTCTAAAGATTTAATTTCTTTCTTTAGCTTATCATTTTGTGCTATTTCATAGTTATCTTGAAGTTCTCTATTGTAATTCCAACTTGTAAAGTTACCCTTTTGTATCTCGATATCATTTTTATTTATTGAAATAATATGGTCAACAATTTTATCTACAAAGTGTCTGTCGTGTGATACCAATATAAATCCTTTTTTAGAATTTAAGTATTTTGCTACACTATCCCTACCCTCTATATCCAAATGGTTTGTAGGCTCATCTATGAGTAAAAAATTATTCTTTTTCAGAAATAATGCTGCTAACATCAGCTTAGTTCTTTCACCATTGCTAAGGGTGTTAAAGCCCCTTTCAAGAACATCAACCTCTACATCAAGCTTTCTTATTTCTTTTTCTATAAGCTCATCTATTATATATCCGTCATGGCTCATGTACAAATCCAATATCTTTCCGTACTCAATCATTGATTTTTCAGTGTTTTCCTTTATATATAAATTCATTTCTTCTTCCCATTTTGAGAATGGTGCGATAATGTTTTTAATAATATATAGAGTATTTTCTTCTTCATCTATTGCTTGTTTTAATTCTGTACTCTCACTTCCATTAGAAAGATAGTCTTTATTATCTTTCTCTGTATCTCTTTGTTTAACTTCAAATGGAAAATAGTCAAAGCTGACAGGACTTGTTATCGTCCCACCATATTTGTATTTACCCTGCAATAAATTTAAAAATGTTGTCTTACCCCTCCCGTTTCTGCCTATAAAGCCAAGCTTCCAATCAGTATCTATCTCAAAAGACACATTTTCAAATATATTTTCATAGTTTGTATCATAGCTAAATGTTAAATTACTTACTTTTATTTGCGACATCTAAATTCCTCCTAAATGCTAATATTCAATGGACTTTCACAGTCTTTCTAATGTTTGCACAGCAAGGTTGTGCAAGCCTATTCAAAAACCTTAAAAATCCTGTTTCGTTAATCATGCAGACTTAACATAAATTTTTCATCATTATACAAAAATCCCCAAGACAAGAATAATTTCAATAATCTCATCTTAGGGATTTTTATATTAAATAATACAAATTGTTTTAACACACAAAATGAAAGCAAAGCTTTCATCAAAAAAAGATTGTAGCGTCTTTTCTGCGAAAAGTCACTTAATACAATCTCATAATTTCATGAATTAAATTTTTATAGTGCTGAGATTATTCTTTCATAAGTATGATTGCATAGTCTAAGCTAAATTTAGCTATCTAAAATATCTTTCAGATATTTTTGTGTAACAAAAATAATACAATTTAATTGCATCACATGCTCCTTATAAAAATAACTTCTTATCCCTATAAGGCTTATCATACTTCTAACTATTTAATTTTGTTAGTTTTTAAAAGAATGTTTTTCTCATCTCTATTAATCTCCTTTATTTTTAAAGGGTGTTTATACTTACAGTATAATACTAAGACATAATTATGTCAATAAAATTTTTTATATGCAAAAAGAACTTTGTGGTGATGTTCAATTAAAATAAGTGGATTTTAAAATAAAGAAAAAATGACAGAAGATAATTGAGTAAAACTTTGCACTGTGTTATAATACTATCTTAGCTTAGAGTATAAGTAAATTTTATAAAGCTAGCTCCATTAACTAAAAAATATTAATAAATGTTTATATTCATCTATCGAAAAAGGAGTAAATTATCATGAGACAAAAAATTGAACACAGCATAAGCTTATCTTTAATTGAAAGTTTTACTATGTATCTTAGAGAACAGGAAAAAAGCAGTTCCACTATCGAAAGATACAAACACAATCTTATTACATTATATAAATTTTTAAAAAATGAACCTGTTACAAAAAATAAGATCATCGAATGGAAAGAATATTTAGTTAAAAAGTATGCAGCAACAAGTGTTAATGCCATGCTCGCAGCAATCAACACTTTTCTTAGCTTTGTTGGTTGGGTAGAATGTAAAGTAAAGCCATTAAAAATACAGAAAAACTTGTTTTGCAGGGAGGAAAAGGAGCTTACAAAGGAAGAATACCTTCGCTTGATAAAAGCAGCAGAAAACACAAAAAATAGACGACTTTCTTTAGTCATCCAATCTATATGCGCTACTGGGATAAGAGTATCAGAGCTTGCGTTTATAACTGTAGAGGCTGTTAAAAAGGGGCGTGCTGTAGTGAACTGCAAGTCTAAGACACGAACAATTTTTTTATCCGAAAAACTTCGCCGTTCTCTAATTCAATATATAGCAGAGCAAAAAAGGACTTCAGGACCTGTTTTCGTCACAAAAACAGGTAGAGCTCTCAATCGTTCTAATATTTGGCGTGATATGAAAAATCTTTGCGAAAGTGCAAATGTAAATCCAGAGAAAGTTTTTCCGCACAACTTGAGACATCTTTTTGCTCGTACTTATTATACCTTAGAAAAAGATTTATTCAGACTTGCAGATATACTCGGACATTCTAATGTCAATACTACAAGAATTTATACTATGGAAAGCGGAGCAATACATGCTAAGCAAATAGAACACATGAAGTTAGTTATTACATAATTTCGATTATGTGGTTTTGCTAATAAACTAATACATAATATAATTGTAATATTTTGTAAATTTCCGTTTATTTAACACATATCTTACATTATTATATACCTATATCTAAAATATGGCAAGATATTTTTGCAAATTAATTAACATAATTATAAAATATTCTAAATTATGCTCAAGTAAATATAGCTAGCAAAATTCCATTTTATGCCAGCTTTGTTGTTGTGTCTTTTATTTACAATAAAAATTTTTTTCAACACGTAAAAATTTTATAATTTTCATAAATATTTCAAAAAAATAATGTATTTATAAAATTTTACATATATTTCTACAACATAATCGAAATTATGTTGTAATACTAAAAAAATTAAAAATGTTGTACACTCAATATGCCTTAGAATATTTTTTTAAATATTTGTCTTCTGTTACAACGATTTATATATACTTATATCCAATAAAATTTATAATTAAAGCTTTAAATTGGAGATTAGTATTATTTAGTATGACAACATTTAATAGGGAGTAAAATTAGTACAAGCAATAGCAAACGCTTGCGATTTTGTTTGCATCACAGAGTATTATACTACGGAGGAAAATTTTATGAAAAAATGGTACAGCAATTTAAAAATTGGTACAAAGTTTACAGTTGGTTTTCTAGTTATAGCAATACTTGCCGCAGCGATAGGTATAACTGGAATTATTAACCTTAACCGTGTTGGCACTTCCTACAGCATTGCATTTTCAGATGTTGTTGCAGAATTAGAAGCTATGGAAGGAGTTAGTTCCGCTTTACAGCAAGCGAGATCTGATCTTTTTGAAATAGCCTTAGCTGATAATCAAGCCGATAAGCAAAGAGCTAGCGAAGCCCTAAAACAGCACAGAGGCAAAATAGATGAGAATTTAGTTAATTATAGAAAAACATTAGAAAAGTACAATGCTTCAGAGATAGCAGAAGAAGTAAGAATGCTTGCTGATATTGACAAAGCTATTGAAGAATTTGCTGCAGGACGTCAGAAATTTGTAGATATCGCTATGAACACATCTCGTCAATCAGAAGCTTATCGCATGCTAGATGATGGCGGTGAAATGGATGTTCTTACACATAATATGGAAGATGCTATTAATGAAGTAATTATTTATTTACGCAGTTATGCTGATAATCAAATAAAAAACAACAATGATTTAGTATCATTATCCATAATTATAATGATTATCATAGCTGTAATTGGTATCTTTATAGCATTAGTATTGGGATGCATTATCTCAAGAAATATATCAAAACGAATTAATACAGTAGTTGAAGCAGCTGACAAGCTCTCTGTCGGAGATTTTAATGTTAGCATCAATGAAGATTCAAAAGACGAAATCGGTTTATTGTCACAATCTTTCCGAAAAATGTCTGATACATTGACTTTCATAATAACTGATATTTCACATATCCTTAATGAAATATCAAACGCTAACTTTACTGTGAGATCCGAAGATGTTGATGTATATGTTGGAAGTTATTCTTTATTAGTCGATGCTATAAGAAAGATGATATCTATGTTAAGTGAAACTATGAAGCAGATTAATATGGCAGCTGACCAAGTATCTACAGGGTCTTCACAAGTATCAAGCGGAGCACAGGCACTTGCAGCCGGCTCAACGGAGCAGGCGGCTTCTATTGAAGAACTAAGTGCTTCTATTGAAAAAATTGCAGAACAAATTGCAGAAAATTCTTCAATTATAAGCACTTCAGCGTTAAATGTTCAACAAGCCGGATTTGATGCAGAAGAAGGAAACAAGCATATGGCTCAGCTTACTAAAGCTATGGAAGATATTGGACAATCTTCAAATCAAATTGCTAACATAACAAAGGCTATTGAAGATATTGCATTCCAAACAAAT
>DCPV01000026.1:0-5562 GCA_002323775.1 Firmicutes bacterium UBA1535
CCTTAATAGGCTTTTTTAGCTCGTCAATTTTTTCGAGTCGTTTTTCAAGCTCCTTTGCTCGCCTGTACATCTTATCGCTGTCACGCATTTCTCCCCAAATTCTATATCTTTTTATTTGTTCTTCCATTTTCTTTATTTTCTTTTGCTGATTTTCGTAGTCCTTTAAATCCTTTAAAAATTTAAGTTCCTTTTGCACTACATATTTTGAGTAGTTTCCATTGTAAATAGAAGCTCCATCAGAGCTTAATTCAATAATTTTATCAGCGACTCTATCTAAAAAATATCTATCATGGGAAACTATGAGAGCTGAACCTTCATATGTCTTCAAATATTCCTCTAACCACTCGATAGATTTTATATCGAGGTGATTTGATGGCTCGTCAAGAAGCAAAACATCAGGATTTTCAAGCAAGATTTTTCCTAAAACTACTCTTGTCTTTTCTCCGCCACTCAAAGTATTAAACTTGCTTTTTAACAATTTGTCTGGAATATTTAGACCTATAGTTATTTTATCTAATTTTTCCTTTATTCTATATCCATCCATTGCTTCATATTTGTCATGAAGGTAAGCATATTTTTTTACAGACTTATCTAATTCTTCGTTGATTAAATTATCAAAGGTAATTTGCAAGGATTTCATTTCTTCTTCAAGCTTATATAAATCTGAAAATGACAGTTTTAAAACATCCTCTGCAAAAACCTCGTCGCTATAGCTATAGACCTGTTCTAAATAGCCAAGCTTCAATCCTTTTCGTTTATTAATTTGCCCAGAGGATGCTTCTTCTAAACCATATATAATTTTCATTAGAGTTGTTTTTCCTACTCCATTTTTCCCGACAAAGCCTATCTTTTCCTTATCTTTTATATCAAATGTTACATTTTCAAATATCTTATCTACTCCAAAGCTTTTTTCTAAATTGCTTATTCCTATTTCAATCATTTTAATCTCGTTCCTTACTTTAAGGTTTTAACACCAGTCTACGACTTGTTTATTTTAAATCATTTTTCTTTTATCAATTCATCTATAGATTTTGCGGTAATATTTTTCCTGTCAATATTTAAAAGCTCTATAGCTCGTTCTAGGTCGCTCTTTTTTGTAACTTCAATTTCTAAGTATGGTCGTGGATATATATCTTTGTCCCACTCATCTATCTCAAACAAAATTCCTTCATATACATATGATATCCTTTGTTTTTTTCCAGGTACTTTTGGATAGTATTTTAGAGCCTCAAGAATTTTAACAGCTTCACTAACATTTAGAATTTCTGTTTCTAATTCCTCGTTTACTCTGAATTCATCCCTAGATATATTCTTTTTTAAAGTCAATGTATTAATTGTTTCACCAGTTAAATTGTTTTTTGTAATTCTTATTCTCAAATATCCTTTATACTTGTTTTTAAGGTATTTGTCCTCTGTATCAAATCTTATATTAGTCTGTTCCTCATCTTTTAACAGAGTTGCTCCAATTTTTACAAGCCTTTTTTGAATTTCTTCCTTATCAATATTTAATACCTTAACTTCGATTTCATCCAAAACGCTTCACTCCTTTTCGTATATTAATATTCAAAATATTAATATTTGCTATCCGTCTTTCTAATATAATATCCATTTTTACCATTTCTTTTTTTATAATACATCGCTTCATCAGAAAGACTTATATTTTCATCTATATTCAAAGAAAAATTATATTTAGAGATACCCGCTGATGCACTACAGCGAAGATATTTATCTTTATAATTAAAGTTGTAATTATTTATTTCATAACATATGTCTCGTATTTTTTTCTCAATTTCATCTTCTTCTATTGAGTGAATAACAGCTACGAATTCTTCTCCACCCCATCTGCAAGCTATTCCACTATAAGAGCAATGCTTATTTATTATGGTAGATATATTTGCTAAAACAAAATCTCCATGCTGATGTCCATAGGTATCATTTATTTCTTTAAAATCGTCTATATCAAACATAAAAAGCCATAAATCCTTTTTATCAACCTTTGCCTCATCAACAATTTTTTCTATATTTTCAAGAAAAAAATGCCTGTTGTATAAGCCTGTAAGTCTGTCCCTATATGCTAATCGTATGTTTTCAGCTAATGCTTTTTGCAATTCAACATTCATCTGTCTAAGAGCATCCTTTATTCTCTTATTTTCCAAATGTGCCTGAACCCTCGCATTTAACTCAAGTGAACTAAATGGTTTTGAAATATAATCAATAGCACCAACAGAAAAAGCCTTAATTAAGCTTTCTTCATTCTCTCTTGAGGTTATAAAAATTACTGGTATATCTGAATTCAAGGGATTTTCCTTTATTTGTTTACAAACATTATATCCATCTATATCTGGTAACGTTATATCTAATAATATAAGACTTAGCCTGTCCCTCTTTACTATTTCCAAAGCTGATTTACCGTCATTAGCTTTCAACACGTTTATAATATCACTATTTAATTCTTTTTCAACAATGTTGCAAATAAATATGCTATCGTCAACTACCAAAACATTTTCTTTATACATAATTAGTTTTCCTTTTAGGGCTACAATTTTTTTATTTTATAGCTTTCCTAGAATAATTTATATAATTATACAACAAATTAAATGTATTTGCTAGTATAAATTTTATAATTTACCATTGTATGTGAAAGTTAGCAGAGATTTTTCCTTTCGAAAAGCATAATTTTGCAAGATATATTAATATTTTCTTTGCTTTTCTATATAATGATATTGCTCTACTAAACTTTCACTCATAGTTTCTTAGCGATATATATAAGAACAGTGCTATCTGCCTCAAATTATAATATAGTGGTATCAGTACTTCCAGTGCCTTTAACTTCACTTGTCAGATATGTCCATGTTTGACAGCCCGCTATGCCATCAGGTATAAGGCCTCTTGATTCTTGGTAATCAATAAGTGCATTCTTTGTTCCAACTCCAAATACCCCGTCTAAGCCTGCTCCTGTAAATCCAAGTGTATTTAAAGCATCTTGAAGTACAAGAACATAGGTATTTATACTGCCTTCTGCAACCATGATATATCCGGCGGCACAAGCAGATGGAGTCATCCTTCTATCCACATGTACCCATGTAGGTGTCAAATATGCCGGTTCAACATATACAAAGCAACCTATTTGCTCCGCTAAAATTCTAAGTGCATCTCTTTGTTCATTAGTAAAACTTTGTGCCATATCCATTGCAGTTCCTGCGTAATGCTGGCTTTGTGCCCCATGGCCTCCTTCCCAAATTCTTTTAAATGCGTATCTTACCTCTATAGGGCTCCCCCACTGTTCTCTTAGAGTATTCCAACAGTCCATTAAAGACTTGTTCGTCCATATAGTTGGAGAATTAGAGCTGCCTCTAAACTCTCCTACTGTCAAGCTTCCCTCAGTAGCATGAGGCATCGTATCACTTTCTTCTAAGTAATATGCTTCCATTTCGTTATTATCATCATTATATACTAAAACCTTTGTCGCCATATAAACCCCCTTAATAATTCTTAAGATTATTATATGAATAAACTCTATAGTAGTGAAAAATATAATCTGATATAATAGGCAGTATCTTTATCATAAATTTTTTTATATATGTTTAGATACGTTTTTATGGGGTATTATATAAATATAACACAAAAAGGAGATGAGTCCACCAAAATATTAAATTAACAAAATCAAACATTTATTTTTAAAAATATTTTACACTTATTAAAAAAATTCACAGAAGGGATTGAGTCCAAAAGATACTTAAATTTTTAAGGTCGGATAAGAGTAACAAGCAATTTGGAAATTTCGGTTATATAAAAGCACTTGATTTATATATTATAAATTAAGTGCTTTTATTGTTTTTCAAAAAACAAAAAGCCCTATAATTTTTTAGCTATAGAGCTTCTTCAAATACTTAAGCTATACCATCTGGCTATTATTCAGGATTTTTAGTAACATACCTGAATTTTCTGTAATTTCTTTGTTTATTAGGTATTTCTTCTCGGAGTTTATCTCCATCATATCCTGTCAGATTATCTGTTGGCCTATTTTCTTTAAATTCATGATATTTATGAGTTTTCAATCCTTGAGGAAATGTAAAAACATCACAAGGATCATACTTTTTCTTTATTTTCTCAAGGCGTAATATATGATTTCCATAATATTCCTTCAAATACTCCGGAAGATCAGAATACGGAAAATTCACATATGAGCCTACTGTGAGATTCATCAAATACGGAAATTGCATATTTATCCACTCAGAGTTAACATGAGCAAAACGCTCATCTTCCCAAACAGTTTCCAACCAAATTATATAATGTGCATTACGATATAAAAAAGCTGTTTCATCTTCATTTATTTTTGCAACTCTGCCACCCAGTGCATACATGGATAATCCTGCATACACAGAGCCTGGAGGACGACGTTGAATTAATTTTACAATACTTCTAATTTCTCTGCGGCTAAATCTTCTGTACACAAATCGGCTTACAGATTGAAAACGTTCAAATTCAGGATATGAGCTTCCAAGAATTGTAACAGCTTCTAAGAAACTCATATACTCAATATTAGGAATTGCTCCTTGTATATCAAGAAAGCTCTTAAGCAATTTTTTTGCTTCCTCCTGTCCGCCGTAAAAAATCCCTCTAACCAGCATAGACAAGCCATCCGCCTCGGAATTGTATATTCTTGATATAAGAGTCATTCTTTCATCCGCACAAGACAGCCATTCTTGCCATGTATACAAAAACAGCTCCTGTTCCTTATAATTTACAGCAGAATAATCAATTTCAATCAATGTTACATTGCTTATAGGAGGGGGCAATCTAAATGTAATTGATACAATAACTCCAAAATTTCCACCCCCAGCCCCACGCAATGCCCAGAAAAGCTCAGAGTTACATAGTCTGTTCGCTTTTAAAATACATCCTTGATAGTCTACCATCTCTATTTCTTCTATACTGTCACATCCTAAGCCAAAATATCGACAGGAAAGTCCCCAGCCGCCTCCCAATGAATAACCGGAAACTCCCACAGTGGGACATGTTCCTCCGGGAAATGGATAACCCTTTGAGGATACAAATTCGTATAATTCACGATTGTTTACTCCTCCATGTATACGTACAGTACATAGTTTATCGTCAAATTCAATTTCTTTCATCTCACTGACATCAATAACTAAAACACAATTTCCGTTTGAATAACCCTCATAGTTATGTCCACCATTTCTTACACGAATAGCTGCATTATTTTGTCTCGCCCATAATATAGCACAGGATACATCTGATGCAGTATAACAATAATTTATCACAAGCGGATATTTCTGAATCGCACGATTCCATCCCTGTCTGTCTTCCTGATAGGAAGCATCACAAGGAGTTACTATACGACCACCTAATCCACAACATAGTCCATAATTCACAAAATCACTCCTTCTGTTTTTATTAAAAGTGTGAAAAGACATGCTTCATTCTATATTATATGAATTAATATTTGGATAGTTGACAAGCATTAGATAGTTATCAGAAAAAATGATAGAGCTTCAAAATTATATCTTTGCATGAAATTTATTTTAATTATTCTGACTG
>DCPV01000026.1:5724-6634 GCA_002323775.1 Firmicutes bacterium UBA1535
CTAAATTTTAATACTTTTCATAAATTGTATTTAAAATTTTCTGCATCTATTTAAGTTTTAAGATTAAATATTCGCCCATTGCATAAGTATTAATCTTTTTAAAGATAATTTTAAAGGTCACATTAATAATATCTGTCTGACTATAGCTTTGTAATATTACCATTCTCTATGGAGTTTCCAAAAAGAGTCTTGATTATCTATAATAACTTCTATCTCATCTGTTTCTATCCAGTTATTATTAAAATATGCGGTAAATCTTAAAATGAGTTTTTGAGGCTTGGTGCTTCCCCATTTGTTGTCCCATTCTTGATTTGCATAGTATAGATTCCACTTATCTCTTTTTGTATTTGTAGGATATAACCATGATAAATAATTTTTATCGGCTGGTTTGTTAGAATTGATTATTTCTACTGAAACTTTTGTACATACAACGTTACTTGCAATGTCTATTTCTGTTGTGTTTGCATTTGTCACGAATGCTTCGCCACTCCAGTATGTGTTTTCATCTCTCGTTTTGTCTGGATACTTAGTATTGTATTTTTGTCTATTTTCTTCCCATTTTTCAGTATGTGTAACTTCCCCATTTACCCACAAATCATGAACATCAAACCCCAGCTCATGTGTACTTGTTTCGCCATAATCATCTGTAACAGTTGCTACAAGCTTGTACTGAGGAGCTATCCTCTTTTCTTTAAGCTCGTTCCTGTCCCAAGACATGGTCTTTTTTATACCTGTAAATAAAAATCTTTCTTTTGACTTGTTTCCATTTTTATCTGTAATTTCACGATAAATCTCCGAGTAATCCTTAGTGTCAAATGGAGGATAAGTATTGCCAACAGGATTAATCTCTTTAGATATATGATTTAGCAACTTGCCATCTGGGTCATATAATTTAATGTCAACTGTTACT
>DCPV01000184.1 GCA_002323775.1 Firmicutes bacterium UBA1535
TATTTTTCAATTCCAACTCCACCTTCAAAGCCTGTTTTCAACTCAGAAGCATCATCCTTAAATCTCTTTAATGAAGTGATATCGCCTTCATGTATAACTATATCGCTTCTTAAAAGTCTAATCTTTGACTTTCTAGTTATCATACCATTTAATACATATACTCCTGCTACTATTCCAATATTTGGAACCTTAAATGTAGCTCTAACCTCTGCTCTACCTTGAACAACCTCTTTGTATTCAGGATCAAGCATACCTGTTATTGCCTTTTCTAAATCTTCGATAGCATTATATATAATGTTGTAAGTACGAATATCAACATTTTCTTTTTTAGCAATCTCTGTAGCCTGTATAGAAGGTCTTACATTAAATCCAATAACCAAGGCATTTGAAGCAGAAGCAAGATTTATGTCGCTTTCGTTAATTCCGCCAACACCACTGTGGATTATTTTAACCTTAACCTCTTTGATGCTTAGTTTCTCAAATGATTGTTTTATCGCCTCAATTGATCCTCTAACATCTGCTTTTAGTATAATGTTTAAGTCCTTAACTTCACCCATTTGTATTTTATTATACAAATCATCTAGTGAAACCTTAGAATTTGCATTTAAGTTTTCAGTTCTTAGTTTTTCTTTTCTCTTTTCAGCTATTGATTTAGCATCCTTATCTGAATCCATAGCAATTAGGATATCCCCAGCTAATGGAGTTTCAGAAAGTCCCAAAATCTCAACCGGTATAGATGGACCTGCCTGGCTTATCATCTTGCCTTTGCTATTAAACATAGCTCTAATTTTACCATAAGAAGCACCAACCAATACAGTATCGCCTTTTTTAAGAGTTCCCTTTTGTACTAATACAGTAGCGACAGAGCCTCTGCCCTTGTCAAGCTTAGCCTCTATTATAGTTCCTCTTGCATTTCTGTTTGGATTAGCCTTAAATTCTTGTATTTCAGCTACTAATAATATCATTTCAAGAAGATTTTCTATACCCTCTTGTTTTTTAGCAGATACCGGTGCAAAAATTACATCTCCACCCCAATCCTCTGCAAGAACATTTTGTTCAGCTAATTCCTGCTTAACTCTATCAATATTAGCAGCAGGCTTATCAATTTTATTAACAGCAACGATAATTGGAACATTTGCTGCCTTAGCGTGGTTTATAGCCTCTATTGTCTGTGGCATAACACCATCATCAGCTGCTACAACTAATATCGCTATGTCTGTGATACTTGCTCCTCTTGCACGCATAGAAGTAAATGCCTCATGGCCAGGAGTATCTAAAAATGTTATTTTCTTACCATTAATTTCAGCTACAGATGCTCCTATATGCTGAGTAATTCCACCTGCTTCCTTTGAAACCTCTATAGTATTTCTAATAGCATCTAAAAGAGAAGTCTTACCATGGTCAACGTGTCCCATTACAGTAACTATAGGAGGTCTTTCCATTAGGTTTTCTTCTGAATCCTCTACATCTTGGCTTAATTTATCTTCTATAACTTGAAGCTCATCAATTACTACCTTTTTAGTTAAAATAGCATTAAATTCTTCTGCCAATAAGCTCGCAGTATCAAAATCAATCTCTTGATTCATATTTACCATTAATCCTAGCATTATCAGCTTTGACATTACCTGACTTACTGGAACACCCATCTTATCAGCTAATTCTCTTACTACGATAGTATCTTCCATTTCTACCCTTTTTTGTTTAGGTTGTACAGGTGCTTTTTCCTTTGGTTTATCAGCTTCATTGACGTTCTTTTTATTATTGTCTTTTTTGAAGAATTTATTAGTATTATTAAAGCTACTTCCAGTATTTTTCTTATTTACTTCAGGCTTTTTGTTGTTAGTAGGAACTGCTTTATTAGCATTTTTAATTTTAGTACCCTTTAAATCAAAGTTAACATCTTCATCTTCTTCTGCAACAACATTTTTAGTATGCTTTATATCCTGTTTTTTAACAACAGCATCATTATTCTGCTTAACATTAGTACTCTTAACTATATTTTTTTCTTTTGAATGGTCTTTTGAAGCATCTTTTGGAGCTTCTTTAGGCATTTCCTTCATTCCATTTAATGTATTAATAATTTTTCTTATTCTTAATGTCTCTAAATCTGTAATAGAGCTCATATGCGATTTTACTTTAATATTAAATTCCTTTTCTATTATATCTTGTAAATCCTTGTTAGTCATATTTAATTCTTTTGCTAATTCGTGTATTCTCATACGGTCACCTCCAAATTTATAAGTTGTCTTTCAAATAAGATATGATGTTTTTATCCGTAACAGTTAGAACTCCAACCTCTTTTTTATTCAATATCTTACCATAGACAAGCTTTTCACCGTATTCTATATACTTACGGCCATATTTTTCACATTCAAATATTATATTTTTTTTAGTTTTTTCTGATGTATCACTTGCTAAAATCACTAAAATTTCAGCATCATTACCCTTTATCAGAGAAACTGCCGTATCGTAGCCAAATACAAGTTTGCCTGCTTTTCTTGCTATACCAAACATCCCATAGATTTTATTTGCTTTCATGCTATCATTACTTTGCGTTAAATCATTTTGTGCAGCTTCGATACTTGTTTCATTATTATTTGTCATTCCATACCCATGCACCAATTTTGCTAAGGCACATAGTCTTTCTTTTTAAGAGAGACTTAATAACTTTTGCAATTGGAAAAGTTTGCTAAATTCAAACTCGGTGCATATCCTTTCATTATTCGAGACTTTTTTAAACTTCATCTACCTTTTCAGTCTTTAATATCTCTGTTTTTATTTCATCGTATATTTCACTTGGGATTTCAATTTCTAAGGTCCTAGACAATCTTTTTGATTTTATAGCCTTTTCAAAGCAATCCATATTTTTACAGATGTAAGCTCCTCTACCATTTAGTTTACCACTTGCATCAAATTTTACGATTTCTTTTTCTTCATTTTCTTTCGTATCAGGATTATCTATCATTACTTTTGTTTTGACAATTCTGCATAAAGATTTTTTAGGAAAGCTTTCCTGACAGCCAATACATTTTCTCATTGGTATTTTTCGTGGCTTCATCACTTTACTCACCTATTTCTTCTGGTTCAATTTTATTAATAGCCTCAACCATCAAATCTTCATATGTGTCATTGTCAAGCTTATTTTGTCTTTCTTCATACTGAGATTCGCTGATAATGTCAATTCTCCATCCAGTTAATTTTGCAGCTAATCTTGCATTTTGTCCTTCCTTGCCTATGGCAAGTGATAATTGGTTATCAGGTACTACTGTTGTAGCAGTTTTTTCCTGTTCATTGGCACTTACACTTGTAATCTTTGCAGGTCCTAAGCTGTTGGCGATAAAGATTTCAGGGTCTTTGTTATAAATAACAATATCAATCTTTTCACCATTTATTTCATCTATTATTGACTTTACTCTCATACCCTTGTTTCCTACGCATGATCCAACCGGATCAACATTTGGGTCGTGTGAATGAATGGCAATTTTTGTTCTTGAGCCTGCTTCACGAGATATACTATATATTTCCAAAACACCATCGTGAATTTCAGGAACTTCTAACTCAAATAACCTCTTAATCAAGTTCGGATGAGTCCTTGATAAAAGTACACTTGCACCCTTGCTTGAATTTTTAACTTCTAATATAACTGCTTTTAATCTATCTCCCTGCTCAAATTCTTCGCCGGGGATTTGCTCGCTTTGAGTTATAACGCCTTCAATCTTACCCATGTCTAAGTAAATGCTGCCCTTAGTAACTCTTTGAACAACACCGTCAATTAAATCACTTTCTCTGCCCTCATACTCATTAAATATTGAATTTCTCTCTGCCTCACGGATTTTTTGAAGTATTACCTGTCTTGCTGTCTGCGCTGCTATCCTACCAAAATCCTTTTTAGGCTGAATTTCAATTTTAATAATGTCTCCAATCTCATAGCCGAGTCTAATTTGTCTTGCTTCCGCAAGAGAAATTTCCTGCTGAGAATCCTCAACAATTTCTACTACAGTTTTATCTGCATAAAGTTTAAAATCTCCGGAAACCTCATCAATTTCAATTGAAAAATTATTTGCTTTTCCAAAATTCTTTTTATAGCCTGATTCTAAAGCTGCCTTTATAGCTTCTATAACTACA
>DCPV01000183.1 GCA_002323775.1 Firmicutes bacterium UBA1535
TGTAAATGCTCTAGTTAATTGTCTTGCTCTATCTGATCTAAAATTATAGAAAATTATACCATCTCCTGGTTTAACCAATCCGAGCCTTTCATTTTCTTGCTTGATTAATATAGGTTTAATAAATTCATCTGTAATATTTTTATTATAGGACTCCTCTACTGCTAAAACAGGATTATCCCTTACTATACATAAGCCCTGTGTTAAAGCATCATATGCTTCCTCAGTTCTTTCCCATCTCTTATCTCTGTCCATAGCATAGTATCTTCCAATAATTGAAGCTATATTCCCTATACCTATCTGATCTATCTTATCTTGAAGTTTTTTAATAAACCTAATACCACTTGTTGGTGAAACATCTCTCCCATCCATAAAGCAATGAATTTGAACGTCCTTAACATTTTTTTGTTTACACAACTGCATAATAGCAAATAAATGGTCTATATGACTGTGAACTCCACCATCCGAAAGCAATCCAAAAAGATGCAGGGTTTTATTGTTTTCATTGACATAGTCAATAGCATTATTTAACGCAGCATTGTCAAAGAATTCTTTATCTTTTATCAATTTTGTTATTTTTGTAAGCCATTGATACATAATTCTTCCTGCGCCAATATTAGTATGCCCAACCTCAGAATTACCCATTTGACCATAAGGTAATCCTACATCCTCTCCACTTGCCGAAAGTGTAGTATTTGAATATTTATTCAATAATATGTTGTAATTAGCCGTTTTCGCTATTTTAACTGCGTTGCCAAAATAATCTTCACCAATTCCCAGACCATCTAGTATAATCAAAGCTGTTAATTTTTTCATATGAATGTGCGTTCCTTTCTAAATAATCTAATAATTTATTATACCAATAAATTCTTCTGCTTTCAAGCTTGCTCCACCTACTAAAGCACCGTCAATATCAGGCTTTGACATTATTTCAGAGGTATTGCTAGCCTTTACGCTTCCGCCGTACTGGATTCTAACACTTTCGCTTATTTCTTCATTATACAGTTCTCTAATAACATTTCTAATATGCGAAATCATTTCTTGTGCCTGCTCGCTAGTCGCAGTTTTTCCAGTACCTATTGCCCAAACAGGCTCGTATGCAACAGCTATGTACTTAAAGCTATCTGCCTCAATATCCTTAAATCCATTGATAATTTGAGTTTTAACTGTTTCCTTTTCAATATTTGCCTCACGCTGAGCCAAAGTTTCTCCTACGCATAATATTGGCTTTATGGCATGCTTTAATGCAGATTTTATTTTTTTATTTAAAAATTCATCATTTTCATTAAAATACTGCCTTCTCTCAGAATGTCCTATAAGCACATAATCAACACCTATATCCTTGAGCATAAGAGGAGAAACCTCACCTGTATATGCACCACTTTCCTCACAGTGCATATTTTGAGCACCTAGCTTAATTTTAGATCCCTTTAAAGCTATTTTCAAAGAATGTAATGCAGTAAAAGGAGCACAAATTAATATTTCTCTATTTTTATCAAAATTATTCGAAAACTCAATTAAACTTTTTGTTAAGCTCAAGCCTTCATCTATTGTATTGTTCATCTTCCAATTTCCAGCAATTAATGGAGTACGTTTATCATCCACGGCATCAATACCCGGCAATATTTTTCCTTCTAAAAATTCTAATGATGCTCCGCCTCCAGTAGAAATATGTGTTATTTTATCTGCAAGTCCAATTTTTTCCACAGCCGCCGCACTATCTCCGCCACCTATTATTGAAATAAGATTAGGACTTTCCGAAATAGCATATGCTATACTATTAGTGCCTTTAGCAAAATTATCCATCTCAAAAACTCCTACAGGTCCGTTCCAAATAACAGTTCTTGAATTTTTAATTACATCGATAAACATTTCTGTGGATTTTTGACCAATATCAAGTCCCATGTAATCATCTGGTATATTATCAATGCTTACTGTGTAAAAATCAGTATCATTTTTAAATTCCTTTGCAACTACAATGTCTATTGGTAAGTATAATTTAACATTTTTTTCTTTTGCTTTTTCAATCAAAGCTTTTGCAAGTTCTATTTTATCTTCTTCAAGTAATGATTTACCAATATTTTTACCGTTTGCCTTTAAAAATGTATAAACCATTCCACCGCCGATTATTACATTATCAGCAATATTTAGCAAATTCTCAATTACAGATATTTTGTCAGACACCTTAGATCCACCAAGTATTGCTGTAAGCGGTCTTTCAGGATTAGACAATGCCTTACCCATAACCTCTATTTCTTTTTCAATCAAAAAGCCTACAGCAGATGGTATAAATTTACAAACTCCGGCAGTTGAAGAATGTGCTCTGTGAGCAGCTCCAAATGCGTCATTTACAAATATATCAGCCAAGGAAGCTAAATTTTTAGCAAATTCCTCACCATTTTTTGTTTCTTCTTTTATATATCTTGTATTTTGTAAAAGCATGATTTGTCCTGCCTGTAGCTTAGCAGCATCAGACCTTACCTTATCATCAACAACTATATCGCAATCTTCAAATATTACTGCTCTTTTAGTCAATTCTTCAAGCCTCTTTGCTACTGGAAGCAATGAGTATTTGTGATTTGGCTCACCATCCGGTCTGCCAAGATGAGACATGAGTATTACTGCTGCACCATTATCTAGCAAATAATTAATTGTAGGTAAAGCACTTGTAATTCTAATATCATCTGTTATATTCATATTTCCATCAAATGGAACGTTGAAGTCACATCTTACTAAAACTTTTTTATTTTGAACATTGATATCTCGCAATCCTTTTTTATTCATTTCAAACTCCTTTACGCCAATATTAAAAGTAGCTTTTCACAATTTATCAAATATTAGCATCATTTTATTTGCTTAAAATATAATTTCTCTTACTATATTTTAACTCGTTATGAATAAAAGTGCAATCAAAATATAATAAATTGCACTTTTAATATTAATTTTTTAAGATTTTTTAATTAACGTTTAGCAAAATATCCAACAGTTCTAATTAATTGAGCTGTATAAGACATCTCATTGTCATACCAGAATAAAAGTTTAACCATTTGCTTACCATCAACTTCTAAAACACTTGTAGACAGAGCATCAAAAATGCTTGCATAATTGCTTCCTATTATATCACTTGAAACGATTGGGTCTTCTGTGTATCTCAATGTTTCATTAGCGGCTTCTTTTATAGCCTTGTTTATTTCTTCAACGCTAGTGTTTTTCTTAAGTTCTACAACTAAATCAACTATAGAGCCTGTTATAGTTGGAACCCTCAACGCTATTCCATCCAATTTACCCTTTAATTCAGGTATAACTAAACCTATAGCTGCTGCTGCTCCAGTAGATGAAGGAACTATATTAGCTGCTGCTGCACGACCTCTCCTAGTGTAAATTCCTTTTGGATGAGGTAAATCCAAAGTGCTTTGGTCATTAGTATAAGCGTGAACTGTTGTCATGTAACCCTTAACAATGCCGAATTTATCATTGAGAACCTTAGAAACTGGTGCTAAAGCGTTTGTTGTACAGCTCGCTCCAGATATAACTGTTTCTGAACCATCTAATATTTCATGGTTTACATTGTAAACTACTGTTTTCATATCTCCAGATGCAGGTGCAGATATTACTACTTTTCTAGCTCCAGCCTTGATATGCTTTTCTGCTTTTTCCTTAGAAGTGAATATACCTGTACATTCTATAACTACATCAACACCAAGCTTGCCCCAAGGTAAATTTTCAGGATCTCTTTCAGCAAATATAGTTATCTCTTTTCCATCAACTACTATTTTATTGTCATGATGAGATATCTTATCTATCATGTAATTTCCATGTGCAGTGTCATACTTTAGCAAATACGCTAAGCCCTCAGCATCTGTAAGGTCATTTATAGCAACAACCTCAAACTCATCTCTTTTCTCATTCAACAATCTGAATGCCAATCTTCCTATTCTACCAAATCCATTAATCGCAACTTTTACCATTTTATTTTCCTCCGTTTAAAATTTATATTCAATATGTTTTACTGTTTAATTAAAAACCTTATATAGTATAACATATATCCTTTTATTATACAAGTGTATAATAATTGTAAATAATTTCCATAAATAATTGCATTAAAACTTATACTAATGCTTTACTATTGGAATCATAAATTTTATTTAATAAAAAAATATAAAATTTATCTGTTCATATTATACACATATTATATAAAATATATATTTATTTTTCAAGTTAAATATTTTTATTATATAAAATTAATAATGTATTCTTAATGATACTATGTATTATAAATGGGACAAACATAGATTGAAAATAATACAACATTATGTAAAAACAAGAAGTTTATTAGCTCTAACTTAATACAAATACATGATATGAACAGCAAAATAATTTATTAAAATGTGGTATAAATAATGCAATGTACTTTACATGTAACTTCATAGTTAATATATAACTATGGGAAAACGATAAACATATTATCTAGGAGGAAAAAATGAAAAAAAGATTATTAGGTTTAGTGTTGGTATTTTGTATGACTTTATCTATGCTCACACCTGCTTTTGCACAAGAGGCTAAAAATACTAGCAGTGGTTTTAGGGGCAGAGAAACTATACAGAATCAAAACGGAAAAAGGCAAGAAAATAAACACATAAACAACACAGACAACAAGCTTAATCCACAAAATAAATTAACTACAACTAAAGTTAAACAATTTAAGGATTCAGGTTTATCTAACAAAAAAGAAAAATCATTCAATGATGCTTTAGAATCTATTGACAAACAAGGCTATAGTTCTAACAAATTTACAGCAAAGCCTTTAGTTATTTTAATGGATTTTCCAAATTACAAGCATACAGAACTAGATAGTAAAGAACCTTGGAGAATAAATTCATTTACAGGAGAAGAAGCAAGCCCTGAGTTTTATAATTCACTATTTTTTGGAGATGATTTCTATCTTACAGGCGATGGAAATAAACATATAACAGTTAATAAATTCTTCATGGAGGAATCCGGAGGAACTTATGAGTTTAAGGGTGATGTGTTTGGATGGTATACAGCCAAGAACAATATAGAGTACTATGGTTACAACGATCCTGATCACTGGGGAGGATCCGATCAAATAAGAGCAAGCTGGCTTGTAAAGGAAGCTATAGAAGCTATGGTAGAAAATAATCCTGATTTAGATTTATCTCAATATGATGTAGAGGATAAATGGGACATTGATGCTGATGGAAATTACGATGAGCCAGATGGAATTATTGATACTGTAGTTGTCATTCACGCTGGTTTAGGAGAAGAATGGGGAGGCGGTTCTATTGGCGAGGATGCTATATGGCCTTTTAGAATAGGCTTTAGCTGGTATGATAATGATTTAGATCTCAATAATCCTACAGATGCTGCTAAATTAATTATAGAAGATGAGAATGGAAATACACCTGCATATAAATTTGAAGATAATAGTGGCAAAACTTGGTTTGCAGAAGACTTTACAGTATTTGAGCAAGACTTACCTTTAGATTTATTTGTACATGAATATGGTCATGTACTTGGATTGCCTGATTTGTACGCATCAAATGGTACACCTCCTGTCGAAAATTGGTCAATAATGGGTGGAAGCTACAGCGGAGACCCAAGAGGCTCTGAGCCAACCAGCTATGGTGCTTTATGCAAAAAATTCTTACAAGAGGATTTTGAAAAAAGAGGAAGAAACTATGCTAGATGGCAAAATTCTTTAGAAATCAACATAGAGGATATAGGTAAAAATGGACTTGATGTTATTTTGGATCAAGCAAGCTTGAAAGGTAAAAACAACGACTCTGTTATAATAAATTTACCTAAGAAAGCAGGAAATCAAATAACTGTTCCAACTGGAGATTATGCGTACTTTAGTGACAACAGAGACAATATGGAAAACTATATGTATTTGAAGGAAGGCTTAAATTTAAGTACAATTACAAGCACCGGATCAGCAATAACACTATCATTTGATGCTTGGTGGGATATGGATCCAGGATTTGACTTTTTCGCAGTTCAAGCTAAAGTTAAGAATACTGATAATTGGATAACTCTAAAAGATATGACAGGTCATACAACTGATGAAGTAGATCCTTGGTTATATGCTAATGAAACACCTGAACAAATTCTTGATAGAAACCCAGGGTGGGCTATAACTAACGATTCTGGAGATGAATGGCTCAAAGTAGAATTTGATTTATCAGAATTTATAGGTGAAGAAATCGAACTAAGATTTAGAATAAAAACTGACGGCAATACACCTGAACAAGGCATATATTTAGATAATATAAGCATAAAAAATTATGAGAACATATTAATAGAAGATAATGCTGAGGGAGACTTGAAATTCGAGTTAGAAAGCTTTTTAATATCTAATGGATATGAACCTTCAACTAATCATTATTATATACTAGAATGGAGAAACAGCGGAGCAGAAACATTAGTTGATAAGGGTTTGCAAACTATTAATATTGGAAGACCTACACTTGAATATGACCCAGGATTAGTTATTTGGTATATCAATGATAAATATGGCGGAAGAAGGGTTGACCAAAATAACTGGAATCATAAAAATGAACAATATGCAAGTATAATAGATGCAGACCAAAATCCAGTTTGGTATAAATATTTAACAATGGATGCAGAAGGACCCGATGCAGTAAATTATCAAATGCACGATGCTGCTTTTTCTTTAAAAATGGGTAGTGAATTGCTAATAAATGGCTCTGGTGGCAATCATAAATGGACTATAACTGACAATAATTTGTTTATGAATCCTGTGTTCAGTGATAGCAATGATTACACATCAGCAAGCACAGGCAGACATTGGATGGGAGTTTCATTAGTAGAATATGGATTAAGAGTGTTTGTAACAGAAGAAAGCAAAGATAGAAGCACCAGTAAAATACATATTGCCTTAGATAATGGTATAAACAATCCTACAAAACAAAAACAAACAATTATTAACTGGATCAAACTTGACAAGAATTCTATTGTTGTAAATACAAATAAAAGATATGGTGATAATTCATTTGTTGAATTTGTTGGAAAAGATGGCTCAACTAAGCAATGCGTATTAAGCTATAATAATGGTAGATACTCTACAGATGCTGATTTTTTAGCAGAAGATAATAATTGGCAAATAAAATTTGTAATATTAGAAGATGCTGTTGGAAATTCAAAGGCTATATATAATGTTTTAGTAAATGGAATATATGGTGTTGATTTTGGAAAGTTAATTAAATAAATCATCAAATTTAATATAAATTAAATATAACTAATACTAATTCCATTAAATCAAGATTTTAAAAGTTAAAGAACAGGGTATATTATAAAAATATAAACCCTGTTCTTTTGCTATAATCCCTTTTATTCAAATCTTGTTCAAGATAAGTTGTTATTTAAAATTCCTGTTCTGTCCTCGCAATAATCTCATCCTGCAAGGCTTGTTCAAGATTGTTGAAATGGTCACTATATCCCGCCACTCTTACTATTAAATCCTTGTATTCATCAGGATTTTTCTGTGCCTCTAACAGTGTTTTCTTTTCTATAACATTAAATTGAATATGATGTCCTCCCATTCTGAAATACGACCTTATTAAAGCCGATACATTGTTAAGTCCTTTTTCTCCATTTATAGATGATGGAGTGAATTTTTGGTTTAGCAATGTTCCTCCGGTACGTTCATGGTCCATCTTAGACGCTGATTTTATAACAGCAGTCGGTCCATTTACATCTGCTCCCTTTTCCGGTGAAATTCCATCAGTTAGCGGTTTCCCTGAAAGTCTGCCATTTGGAGTAGCTCCTGTCATAGAGCCAAAATATATATGACAGGTTGTCGGAAGCATATCTATATGGTATTTCCCTCCA
>DCPV01000004.1 GCA_002323775.1 Firmicutes bacterium UBA1535
TAATAATTTATATGCCTTTTGTTCTTAAATATCCGTATTTTTATGTTCGCTTGATTTTCTAAAAATATTATACCACAACTGTATTAAAATAGTATATAAAAATTTATGGATAATTTAATATATTTAAGGAAAATTTGCAATAGAATTAAAGCTTAATAATTAAATACAAAATTTGACTGTAGCTATTATAATAATTTCATAAACTGTTTTTTTAAAATTAATAGCTTATAAATTTTTTAAATATAAAATAATTTTAATTTAGTGGTTAATTATTGCAAGAATATGGTATAATGTCCATATCATCAAATAAAGCTTGAATTTAGATATATAAATGATTTGTGTAAATGTGAAAGTTAGTGCAAAGAGAGAAACAGGAGAGTAATATGTTAAATAAAAACATTAAATATATAATAAGAAAGATAGAAGCTCATAATTTTAAAGCTTATCTCGTAGGTGGGGCAGTTAGGAATTTTCTTTTAGGCTTGGAAGTATCTGATTTTGATATTACAACAAATGCCTTGCCGCAGGATATAGAAGGTATTTTCCATAAAACAATTCCGACAGGGAAAAAGTATGGTACTATAACTGTCATCCATGATAATAGCTCCTATGAAGTTACTACCTTTAGAAGTGATGGGACATATTCTGATGGCAGAAGACCTGATAGTGTAAGGTTTTCTACTGAGCTTATAGAGGATTTAAAGAGACGTGATTTTACAATTAATGCTATTTGCATTGATATTGATGAGAAATTAATAGACTATTTTAATGGAATAGAGGATATTAAAAATAAAATAGTGAGATGTATCGGTAATCCTGATGAAAGATTTACTGAGGATGCCTTGAGAATGATGAGAGCTGTAAGGTTTATGACACAGCTAAAATTTACTTTAGATGAAAATACAAGATTATCGATAATTAAAAATAGTGATTTAATAAAAAACATAAGTGTAGAAAGAATTAGAGAGGAATTAAATAAAATTTTATTGAGCGATAAACCCTCGGATGGTATAAGAATGATTGTTGATACCGGATTAATGAAGCAAATAATACCGGAATTTATGGACACTATTGGCTTTAATCAGCACAATCCTTATCATGATAAAGATGTTTTCGAGCATACCATGGAGGTTTTAGACAGTACCAAATCTAAGCTAAGCTTGAGATTAGCTGCACTTTTCCATGATATAAGTAAACCGGAATGTTTTACGCAGGATGAAAGCGGCAGAGGGCATTTTTACGAGCATGAAGTTAAGTCCTCGGAACGTGCAAAACTGATAATGGAAAGATTAAAATACCCAAATGATATAACAGAGGACGTACGAGTTTTAGTTAGATATCATCTTTTAAAATCAGTTGATATGAAAGACAAAGGTGTTAAAAGGTATATAAATAATGTTGGAATTGATAGATTAGAGAATATGTTTGATTTAAACATTGCGGATATTAAGGGTAAGTCAAAAATAGCAGATACTTCAGGCTTTGAAAGGCTTGAAATACTTAGAGAAAAATGCAGAAATATAATTGAAAGAAAAGAGCCATTAAGTAGGAAGGATTTAAAAATAAACGGTCGTGATTTAGAAGCTTTAGGGATTGAAAAAGGGCATATATATACTGAAGTTTTGAATAAAGTGTTGGATTTAGTATTGGAATTTCCGGAGAGAAATAGTAAAGAGGAATTGAAGAAATATGTATTGAGCTTAGTGAATGAACAAAGTGATAAATAAGAATTTATTTACCAATATAAAACGATTTAGAACTAGTTCTAAATAAAGCGAATTTTATGTTGACTCATATTTTTATTAGTGATAGAATATTATTAATAAAAGGAATTGCTAGCTTCTTTTGTGAAAGAAGCAAACGGTGACTCCCTTAAAAATTAGTTAAAAATCAACTGTGTCCGGGAAGACGATAGCGGTTGATTTTTTTATACTCCCAGAGTCTTATTATATAAGACTCTATTACCGTCTTTTACGCATAAAAAATTCTAATTACGCTTGCTTTTCAGCAAGGCAATGACTGTTTGTACTATAAGTTCTATTAATCCAACTATGAAAGTTGAAAATAGAATAATCAGGGCAAAAGCCTCATATGTACTCATATATCATCACCTCCCTTTTCAGGGAGCCGCCGCTTTTTCCGTTTAGCAATTCCTGTGTAAAATATTACTATAATATTATATTTTTTCAATGTATATCGTTCTACAAAATTCGACAAGCTTGCTAAGTTAAACAATTATTCATTAGTCACTTCAATTTTTTTCATATTTCCAAAAACATTAAACATAACTTCGCTTAGATTTGCACATTCTATCAGCTTAATATTATTGAATTTCACAGGTCTGTTAAAAGAATCTTTGGCTATATATACTTTTTTATAACCCATTCTGTCTAATTCCTTTATTCTTGTTTCTAAGGAAGGAACTTTTTTTAACTCTCCTGTCAATCCTACATCAGCTATAAAAACTATGTCATTTGGTATGCCTTTATGGTGAACAGACGATACTATGCTCATTATAACCGATAGGTTTATTGCTTGCTCTTTGATTTTTAGTCCGCCAGTTATTTTAATTACTACATTCTTGTTGAATAAATTTATTTTTCCTCTTTGCTCAAGTATAGAAATCAGTGTATTTAGCTGATCTTTGCCTAGATTTTCACCTATTCTTGACGGATAAGGAGTAAAGGAGCTTGAAACAAGGCTTTCGATTTCTACTATTATCGGTCTTGAGCCTTCTCTGACAACTGATAATGCACTTCCGGAAACAACATTGTCTTTTTCACGCATTGTTATAAAATATTCTGATGGATTGTCAATGGAAATCATTCCATTTTCGCTCATTTCAAAAAATCCTATTTCACCTGTTCCGCCGAATCTGTTTTTTGTGCTTTGCAATGCTCTTAATTCTTCTTCGTTTTCTCCATCAATTATTAAAACAGTATCAACAAGATGCTCTAAAGCACGAAGCCCTGCTATCTCTTCATTTTTGTTCATCTGTCCCACAAGGATTACAGCTCTTGGTCTTTCGATGTTTTTGGCAATGGTTAGTAGCTTGTTAGCACATTCCATAGTTTGAGTTGGAGAGCCTGCTCTTGATGGCATATATTCTTCTAAAGTAAAGACTTGAATACTATCAACAATTATTAGGTCCGGATTAACCTCATCTATGTACTCGACTACATTGTCCATGCTTGTATCGGACAAAATCCATATATTGGAATTTATTTCCTTTAATATTCTCTCTGCCCTGCTTTTTATCTGACTATCACTTTCTTCGCCGGTAGCATACAAAACTCTAAGCCCCTTGTGAGCAATATCATTAGCTATTTGTAAAAGTAATGTAGATTTTCCAGCACCAGGTTTAGCACTTATAATAGTTATAGAGTCCTTGACAATTCCTCCGCCCATAACCCTATTGAATTCACTTATATTAGTGACAATTCTATCACTGTTGCTAGACTCTATATCCTTTAGTTTTTTAACCTTTTTTCTGTTTGCATTCAATTTTATATCGCTTTTTTTGGAGCTAGATTCAATTATCTCCTCAAAAGTATTCCACTCGTTGCAATTGGTACATTTACCCATCCATTTAGCACTCTCATAACCACAAGCACTGCATATAAATTTATTTTTAGCTTTAGCCATACCTTTCCCCTTATAAATTAATTTATATATATTATATCATTTTATTTGTCAGAGTTAAATACTAATTTATGTTGTATAAATTGGTAGCTAGTGTTTAGCTTATCTCTCCTATAGTTTTCACCAGACACACCAGCTACACAAAAAATACAATAAAAAATCAAAATTAAAAACATAAATTAATATTTTTAATTTAATCTTTAAAATAATTAATAAAAATATTAAAAATATTAAAATAAACTATTGACAAATTAAAATATATGATTTATACTATGCTTAAGATAAATAATTTTAATTTTGAAATTAATATTTTGGAGGTGAACATGGATAATAAAATAAATGGCATATTGTGCAAGCTTCAAGATGGAGCAATAGATGTTAATACAACAATCAAAGAAATTGAAAGCATCCAATATGATGTAGAGATTAAAGAAAAATCTAAAAAACGTGCAAGGAAGTTAAAAATTTTTATTAATTCAATTGACTCTAAAGATGGCAAAAACTTCAAAATAAATCTTCCGGGATTGCCATTTTGGTTTTTAAAATCGTTTTGTGTACCGATTATCAAACTTGCTGTAAAACACAACAAGGATAAAGTTAAAGGATTTAAAATTGACGATGTCAAGCATATAAATCATATATTTGATGCACTAGGTCAAATGCCTCCTTTTGAAATAGTAAGTGTAGATTCAAAAGATGCAAAGGTACATATATACACTAAATAATAAAAAACAAATAATAAAGCTAGCTTATAAACTATATTAGAAAGTGAGGAATTTTATGAGGAAAGATGTATTAGGACAATGTCCTGTATGCAGCAATGAACTAAAGGTTACAGAATTAACCTGCTTTAGATGTAAAACCAAAATAAGCGGAGAATTCAATTTGGATAAATTCAGCAGACTGGATAAGGAAAAGATATACTTCGCTGAAATTTTTATTAAAAATCGAGGTAATATCAAGGAAATTGAAAAGGAATTGGGTATATCATACCCAACTGTTAGAAAACTGTTAGATGAGGTTATCATCGCACTTGGTTACAGTAACAAGGTTGAAAATAGCGAATCCGAGAAAAATGAAATCTTAGAAAAGCTAAGCAAAGGTGAAATAAGCTCTGAAGAAGCTTTAAAAATGTTATAACAAAACTTTGGTAAGAAAAAATTATAGTATAGTCTCGATGTGCGAGCAATTTAAAATCAAAAATTGAAAGGATGGAAATTAAAATGAATGAAAAATTAACAATACTTAAAATGGTAGAGGAAGGCAAAATATCTGTTGAGGAAGCATCAAAGCTTTTACAATCTGTAGAGGACAAAGGTCAAGAATTATCACTTATAACGAAACCATCTGAAAGAACTGCAAAATGGATAAAAATAAGAGTTATAGATGAAGAAGGAACAAGAGTAAACGTAAATCTTCCTATTGCACTTGTAGATGTTGCATTTAAAATAGCTAAGGCAAGTGACAGCAACTTCGATGTTAAGCTTGGAAATGTAAATGTAGATATTGATGCCATAATCAAAATGATTCAAGAGGGAGCAGAAGGCAAAATAGTTGATGTAGAATCAAGTGATGGAACAAAGGTAGAGATAGTTATAGAATAATATAGTTTAAAATAATCCCCCCTATGGCGATTGAGCAAGTTATTTATGCTCAGTCGCTTTTTGCGTAGTATAAAATTTTTTTATTTTGACATAGGCTAATTTTTTGTCCAAAAGTTTATTATTTGTAAACAAGAAGCTTAGTGTTTGTAATTATTAAAAATAACTTTTATAATTTTTTTGAAATTTAATATTGACATTATGATTGCACATATGTATAATAATTTTTGGCATTAAAGTTTAATAAAAATAAACAATGAGTTTAATATAAAGACATTATTAATTTGTAATTTTGAGTTTTAATCTGCATTGTTTAAATACTATTAAAAGTAATTATAATTAATAATTAGCATTATTCAAAGAAAGGAATGTTGCTGCTATGAATATAGGAGATAAAATTAAAAGGCTTCGAACGGCTAAGTTTTTAACTCAAGAAGAATTAGCGGACAGATGCGAGCTGACGAAGGGCTATATATCACAGCTTGAAAGAGATCTAACATCTCCGTCAATAGCTACGCTTGTTGATATATTAGAGTGTCTGGGAACAAACCTCGCTAAATTTTTTAACGAGGAGGCAGAGGATAAAATTGTGTTTAAAGAGGATGATGTATTTATCAAGGAAACAGATGATAATTACACAATCAATTGGATTGTACCAAATGCACAAAAAAATAAGATGGAACCTATATTGGTAGAGCTTGATAGCTATGGTAAAACAAAACTAGATCCTCCTCATGAGGGCGAAGAATTTGGTTATATTTTGTCTGGTAATATAGTGCTTCATTATGGGAACGAACAGTATAAGGTAAAAAAAGGGGAGTCCTTTTATTTTAAAACGAGCAAGGACCATTATATTGAAAACACAGGCAAAAATGTATGCAGAATACTTTGGGTAAGTACACCTCCTAATTTTTAAAGAGTGTACAAAATTGAAAGAAATAATACTTAACACTATAAAATAGCGTAATTGAGGAAAGGTTGAAATAAATAAAAAATAAAGAAAGGGTATGTACCGAGTCCATGTACAAATGTTCATGGCGTTTTATATAATAGGTGCATGGACATAGTAATGAGCGAAAAAATTATTGAACTAAAAAATATATCTAAAAATTTTAATGGCGACATAGTTTTAGATAATATAAATCTATATATTAAAGAAAATGAATTTTTAACACTACTTGGACCTAGCGGTTGCGGAAAAACAACTCTTTTGAGAATAATAGGAGGATTTTTAAGTCCCTCTGAGGGACACCTAATATTTGACGGCAAAGAAATAGGCGACCTTCCTCCATATAAAAGAGAAATAAATACAGTGTTTCAAAAATATGCACTTTTTCCTCATATGAATGTCTATGATAATATAGCATTTGGACTAAAAATAAAAAAAGAGGCAAAGGACATAATTGAGCAAAAAGTTAATCGTATGCTTAAACTTGTTGGATTGGAAGATTTTGGAAAAAGAAGCGTAACGGAGATGTCCGGAGGACAGCAGCAAAGAGTTGCTATTGCAAGAGCCTTAGTAAATGAGCCAAAGGTGCTTTTGCTTGATGAGCCTTTAGGAGCTCTTGATTTAAAGCTAAGAAAAGAAATGCAGCACGAGCTTAAAAAAATCCAAAAAGAAGTTGGAATTACCTTTATATATGTTACGCATGACCAAGAAGAAGCCCTAACCATGTCAGATACCATAGTAGTAATGAAAAATGGTAAAATTCAGCAAATTGGTACCCCGACAGACATATATAACGAGCCTGTAAACTCTTATGTTGCAAATTTCATAGGTGAAAGCAATATAATAGACGGAATAATGCTTAAAGATTATGAAGTTGTGTTTGAGGATAAGAAGTTTGAGTGTGTCGACTATGGCTTTGATGAAAATGAAAAGGTTGATGTGGTTATAAGACCTGAGGACCTTGATATTGTTAAAAAAGAAGAAGGAAAGCTTAAGGGCATCGTTAAATCAGTTTTATTCAAGGGTGTTCATTATGAAATAGTTGTTGAAACAAAATCTGGAACAAGCATAACAGTAAAAATGCACGTTTCAGAGGAGAAGCCTGTTATAAATGAAAAAGCTAATGAAAAAATGAGTGCGAATGATTTCTATTTGGATATAGATGATGTTAAGGAGCTTACGGATGCTGACATTATTGCACGAGCAGACGCAAAGGCTTGGAACCCGGATACAGATGAATGGGTTTCTATAAATAAAATAGAGTATGATATAAAACCTGAAAACGGAACATATCCTGTTAAATTCTCGACTCATGAGGGTACAAGTGTAACGGTAGATATGATAGTGGAAGATCAAAATAGAATAGTAAATAAGGAATATCAAGAGGAAATATTTGCGGTTAATTTCTTTAAAACAGTTGATGAAATCAAAGAAAGCATAGCACTTGAAACTGACTTGAAAACATGGGCAAATGCCTCGGCTTGGAGTCTTGAAGGTGAGATGTCTGTTGAAATAACTGACATTGTTTATGATTTTGACCCTGAGAACATAGTCCCCGGAGTTTATAATGTCACATTTAAAACAGAGGGCTATGAATACACAATAGATACAACAGACAAGGCAGAAGAAGGCTCTGAGGTAGGACTTATGTTTTATCCTGAGGATATTCATATAATGTCTAAAATTAGAGCATATTAAAACACAAGGTAATGGAGGTAAAAATGAAGCAATTTAACAGAATGGCTTATCCTTATATAATATGGATATCAATCATCATTGTTATTCCAATGTTTTTAATTCTTTTATACGCTTTTACAATGCCTGGCAATGATGTTATAACGATAAGATTTACACTAAATAACTTTGCTAAGTTTTTCAGCGATAATATATTTATAAACGTTTTAAATCAATCTCTTAAAATCGCTATAATAACAACGATATTTTGCATTTTGCTCGGGTATCCGGCTGCATATATTATAGCTAATTCAAATGAAAAAATTAAAATGATACTTGTTCTTATAGTCACGCTTCCAACATGGATAAATATGCTTGTTAGAACATATGCTTGGATGGGGATTATGCAAGACAATGGAGTAATAAATTCAATACTTTCACTTATAGGCATACCTGCAATAAAAATTCTGCATACTGATTTTGCAGTAATAGTGGGCATGATTTATAACTTTATTCCGTTTATGATTCTTCAAATATATACATCCTTGACTAAAATGGATAAAAGCTATTTAGAGGCGGCAAATGATTTGGGAGCTAGTAAGGTACAGACTTTTTTGAGAATAACTCTCCCTCTGTCAATACCCGGCGTAATAAGCGGCATAACACTTGTGTTTTTACCGGCAGCCTCAAGCTTTTTTATACCGAAGTTTCTGGGAGGCGGACAGTATGTACTTATAGGTAATGTAATTGAA
>DCPV01000265.1 GCA_002323775.1 Firmicutes bacterium UBA1535
GAAATTTCAGCAGTTGTTCAGACAAACGCAGCAACAGCACAAGAAAGTGCGGCTGCAAGTGAGGAATTGTCTAGTCAAGCTAATTTATTAGAAAAGCTTATTTCAAAATTTAGGGTTAAATAAAGATAAAAATAATAAATTAAAGGTAGTGGATGTATATCTGCTACCTTGTTTTTCTTGATAATGTAGAAATTTAATGCTATAATATAAGCAGAAGATTGTTGGATAGTAAATGCTTAGCTTTGAAAAACAATAGATAGTCCGACTATGCTATAATACTAAAAGCTTAAATAATTATTAGGGAGTGAAAAAATATGAAAATTATTTCGTGGAATGTTAATGGACTTAGAGCTTGTATGACTAAAGGCTTTATGGATTTTTTCAATAGTACTGATGCAGATATAGTTTGCTTACAAGAGATTAAAATGCTAGAGGGACAAGCAGAGGTTGAAACACCAAATTATAAGCAATATTGGAACAGTGCAGAAAAAAAGGGTTATTCAGGTACGTTGATTTTTACAAAAAAAGAGCCAATTTCTGTTGCGTTTGGTATGAACGGGGAGCATACAAATGAAGGAAGACTTATAACATTAGAATATGATAATTTCTATATGCTTAATAGTTACACTCCAAATGCACAGCCTGAGCTTGCTAGACTTGATTATAGGATGGAATATGAGAACAGTATTAGAGAGTATATGTCAGAGCTTTCAAAAAATAAACCTGTGATATTGTGCGGTGATTTGAATGTTGCTCATAAAGAAATAGACTTGAAGCATCCTAAAGCTAATGTGGGAAATCCGGGATTTTCAAATGAAGAACGAGAGAAATTTACAAATTTAATTGAGGCTGGCTTTACAGATAGCTTCAGACATTTGTATCCAGATTTAATTGACCAATATACTTGGTGGTCTTATCGTGCAGGTGCAAGGCCAAAAAATGTAGGCTGGAGAATTGACTATTTTGTTGTGTCTGACAGCATAAAAGACAAGATAATAGATAGTGTAATTTATAAGGATGTATTAGGAAGTGACCACTGTCCGATAGGCTTGGAGATTGAGCTGGAATGTAATAAAGTTATATCCAAATGTTAGTACTGGGGAAGGTTGGTTTGGAAAAGAATTAGCCATAGAAACAATGGAAAAATGCGAGAAAGCATTATAATAAAAAGGCTACTTGTTAAGTAGCCTTTAATTGTATTATCTTTCTAATTTACCAAATATTCCAGCGGATTTAAGTGCAGGTCTTATAGCAAATAATATTGCTAATGATGCTATGACTGCAATTACAGCATTTGCCAATGAAGTTGTTCCTTTTGTTATAGTAACTGCAATTACCGCTTCCAATTTGTTTCCTAAAATAAGGAAATTCATTATAATGGTTTTGCCTATGTAAAGAACTACATAGCTAAACGCACCTACAATTGCAGCAATTGTATTGAATTTCTTATCTTCGCCTTTTCTTCCGTTCATGTGAGATATATAACCTGCTAAATATCCCATTACAAATTTCATAATAAAGGTAATCCAAAATTCAGGTGCAAAAGTTGGATCAAATAAGTCAAACATTGCTGAGCCAAAGCCTGCGGATAAGCCTCCGATAACCGGACCAAACAATAAACCACTTAAAACACACATAACATTTCCAATATGCAAACCTGTTTTTCCTAAAGGTGTTGGTATATCAATTCTAAATCTTGATGCTACAAATACCAGTGCGGCCATTAAGCCTATAATTGCTAATTTAAGAGTTGAAAATTTTCTTTTATTATTCATATAATATTTTCCTCCACATATTTATAAATTAATTATATCATACTTTGTACTCATGAAAATATCCAGTTTTAAATATTTTATAGGGTACAGATTGAAATTAATTTTTATTAAAACACTATGTAAATTGTGGAATTATAAGCCTATTAGCAATAATTTAATCTTAAATCAATCTATAACTATATTTATCTAATTCATTAAAAAGCTCGATGATAATTTTTTCAAACGCAACTCCATTTCTGCTATCTGTACCATCTGAAATTGTAGTTTTTACAGCTAATGTTACAAATCTTGATGCTTCTTCTATAGCCTGAGGTATAGATTTTCCTCTAAACAAATAGCCAACAAATAATGAAGTGAATAAGTCTCCTGTTCCGGGAAATTTAGCATCAATATATTCATAAGGAATTAAATAATATTCATTTTTGGTTTTATCATAGCATAAATTGGCGTACTCATTGTCTTTTGTGTGTATACCAGTCATTATAATAATTTTAGGTCCTATATTGCTAAGCTCTTTTAAATATTCCTTTAGTATAATAATATCCAAATTCTCAGAAGTATATTCTTTTTTTAATAATATAGAAGCTTCAGTAAAGTTTGGAGTTATTATATCGGCGTGCTTAATTAACTCACTCATTTTATTTACCATTTCCATGGTGTAAGTTTTATATATCTTTCCGTGGTCTCCCATAACAGGGTCAATAACAGATAGAGTATCATTATTGGACTTCATTTTATTAAGTATAGCTATAATCATGTCAATTTGTTTTTCAGAAGCTAAAAAACCGCTGTACATGCAATCAAATTTGAGTGAATTTAATTCCCAACTTTGGTAATATTTTTCTATATGCTCTGTGCAATCATAAAAGTAAAAATCCTTAAATAGAGGGTGACTGCTAAGTATTGCAGTAGGTATAGGGCATACTTGAGCTCCAAGTGCCGAAATTATTGGTAAAATAACAGTCAGAGAACATCTCCCATAGCCTGACATATCGTGGATTGCAGCAATTTTTGGTACTAAATTTGTTTTGTTTTTAAGCATGATATTTTCTCCTGTAGAATGTTTTGCCATTTAAAAATCTTTCATCTATTAATATAAACTAATATTTGTAATTTTTCAATAGTTTTAAAATAATTCATAAAAATTTTACCTTGTAATACCTAAGAGAGTATAGTAAAATGGTTTTATTGTATTAATATAATTGACATTTTAATGCTAAATAGTAAAACATAAAGCATAGTACAAAAATTTAAAATAATAAGGACAAGGAGTGAAAACTATGACAACAATATATTTTGTAAGACATGCAGAGCCTGATTATAGCAATCATGACGATTTTTTCAGACCTTTAACTGATAAGGGATTAAAAGATAGGATTAAAGTAACAAATTATTTGTTAGATAAAAAAATAGACATTGTTTTGTCAAGTCCATATGTGAGAGCTGTTGATACTGTTGCAGATTTCGCAAAAAATGCGGGGTTAAATATTGAAACGATAGATGATTTTCGAGAAAGAAAAATCGACAGTATTTGGATTGAGGATTTTAAAGGTTTTTGTAAAAAACAGTGGAGTGATTTCAATTATAAGCTAACAGACGGAGAAACGTTAAACGAAGTGCAAAAAAGAAATATAAAGGCTTTAGAGGAAGTTCTTGAAAAGTACAATAATAAGAATATAGTAATAGGAAGCCACGGCACAGCGCTCAGTACAATTGTAAATTATTATGATAATAGTTTTAGCTATGAAAACTTTGAGGCAATTGTAGGAGTTATGCCTTGGGTAGTAAAATTTATATTTGAGGATAAAAAGTGTATTTCTATAGAAGAAATAGATATGATTTAAAGCAGTTTATATGTTATTATAGGGATGTTTAAATTGCTGCAACTATAAAAGGCTATAAAATTTAAGATAAATTAAAATTTATGCTTGACATGGAGCTAGCTCCATGATTTATAATGTTATTGGAGGTGTTTATATATGAAAATAAGTGAATTTTCAACTAAGAGCAATATTTCAATTGACACAATAAGGTATTATGAGAAATTAGGATTATTGAAAGCAAATAGACTAGCTAATGACAGGAAGGACTACACAGAGGATAATATAAAGCAGTTGCAAACTATAATAATGCTAAAGAAACTGAATCTTACTTTAGATGATATTGGAGTATTATTTAATTTGAATGAAACATATGATTTAGCGGGAGATAATTTAGACAAAAAAATAAGCATTGTTAAAAAAAGCGAAAGCATACTTAAAAAAGCTTATAGTAATTTATTGGAAATTGAGGGCCAAATCAAAATATCAAAACAGATGTTAGAAAAATCAATAAGTAAAATTGATAAAGCTTTAGAGAGTGTAGGTGATTTGCCATAATAAAATTGATATGCAGTTACATAGTTTTAGCCTTTAGCTTATTAACGACGGCAGCATTTTTATTAAATAAAAATATTAAAAAAGATATAAAATTACTTGAATTTATTGGACAGGTTTTCATTATAGCATTTTTGATATTGCAAATTTACAGTTTTGAGCTTATAGGTGAAATTGCTTTAATATTTGGTGCAATTATTATTATGCTTGCTTGTATTTTAAATGGAAAATACACATTTGGAAAAGTAAATATATCTCATCATATATTTAGAGGGCTTTTCTTTGCTGTAAATATTTTTTTAATAATAAAAAATTAAATGATTTATTTTATTGGCTTTGACGCCACATTATTATAAAAAATTTTATATTATAAAAACAGGTTGATTATGCGAATTTGTATATGCAACTTGTTTTTTTGTCGAAAAAACTGTTGACATTTATTGTAAATTTTAATATTATATACGAGAATTAAATTTCTAACAGGTATATCGCTATAATGAAATGAGTATATCTTTTTAAATTAGAATTAGCATTGTTGACTTATGTGCATTTGGACTAGCTGTAGGGGTAGGTCTATCGCTTAGAAGAAAAAAATATTAATATAAATTAAATAAGAAATGGAGAAAAAATGAAAAAAATATTTGCATCATTAAATCGATTAAATTTATCACTTTTAATATTGGGGATTGTTGTTATCTCAATGTTTTGTAGTGCGTTTGTAACTTCCTTTTATCCAGCAATCAGCTTTGAAAACTTATTGGATGGTGTAGAAGTGAAGAAAGGAAGCCATATAGAAGGATATGTAGAGCTATCCTTTTCACCGTTTGCTTCTGAAACTACAGAGACAAAAAATAAAAGCGGTAGTGTAACATCAAAAAAAGCTTCTGGAAATTATTATGTAATTCCAATGGCTAATGATGTGTTCATGGGTTTAAAGACAAATCAAGAGCATGTTTTGGATATGGACAAATTAGTAGATGAAACATATGCTTATCTTGACGGTGGGGCTGAACCAACTACTAAAGTATTTATTCAAGGAATGGTTAAACCAATGGATGACGAGCTTGTAAAATATTTCCGTGAGTATATGATTAATTCTGATTTTACAGAAGCGGAAATTGACGCTATGGGACAACCAATGTTTATTGATTATACTTCATTTGTAGAAGCTCAAATTTGTTTTGCAGTTGGTATTGTTTTAATACTTGCAGGAATAGCCCTAATTTATATGAAGTATAGAAAAATCTCTTTAAGTGAGAAAACTATACAATCAAAAGAGGAACAATCAGGGCTTGAATTATAAACATAATTTTTTTAATTAGATTATTAAAAACGGCAACTAAGCTATAGATAGTTTGGTTGCTATTTTTATACCATAAATCATTTTATAATAATATTATACTATAAAAAATATTATTTACATATTTTTACTGTTGTGATATATTATATAGAATTATATTTCTATAATGGGATTACGAGATAAAAGATGGAGGACAAATAATTGAAAACATTGGAAACTGAAAGATTAATATTAAGAAAATTTGCAGAGGATGATTTAGATGATATTTTTGAGTATGCAAAAAGTCCTGATGTAGGGCCAAACGCAGGCTGGCCTCCGCACAAGACAAAAGAGGATACTGCAAAAATCTTAAAAATGTTCATTCAGGAAGATGAAGTTTGGGCGATAGTTGAAAAGAAGTCAAATAAGGTTATTGGCTCATATGGACTGCATAATGACAAAAAAAGAGATGATTCTAAAGTAAAAATGATTGGCTACGTATTATCAGATAAATTTTGGGGAAATGGCTATGTGCCAGAAGCGACCAAACGAGTTTTAGATTACGCATTTAATGAATTAGATTTGAATATAATATCCGTATATCATTTTCCGTTTAATGAACGTTCTAAAAGAGTAATAGAAAAATGTGGGTTTAAATTTGAAGGTGTATTAAGATTATCAAGTGTATTGCCAAGTGGTGAAATAGTAGATGATGTATGCTACTCAATGATTAAAGAAGAATTTTTTAATAAATAGGAGGCAGTATATGTTAAAACATAAAGGAACAAATAAAATTGAAACTGAAAGATTAATTCTTAGAAGATTTAATATTCAAGACGCTGAAGGTATGTATAAAAGTTGGGCGACAGACAAAGAAGTTACAAAATTTTTATCGTGGAAAACTCATGAAAATGTTGAATTTACAAAGTATTTATTAAATAACTGGATAGATGCGTATAAAAATGAAAGTACATATAACTGGGTAATTGAAATTAAAGATGAAAAACAAGTAATTGGAAATATTAGTGCTGTAAGAGTCAACGAATTAAATTTTTCATGCGAAATTGGCTATTGCATAGCAAGTAAATACTGGAATAAAGGAATTACTACTGAGGCAATGAAGGCAGTTATTGATTATATGTTTAAAGAGGTTGGATTTAACAGAGTCGTAGCTTTATATGATACAAATAACCAAGCTTCTGGAAAAGTAATGATTAAAAGCAATATGCAGTATGAGGGTACGTTTAGACAAGCTGGCGTAAGAGGAGATAAAGAATTCTATGATTTAGCTCAATATGCTATATTACGAGAAGATTATTTTGCCATTTAACGCAATTAAGAGGAAAGCAAAATGTTAGTTGATGGTATATTTACAGAATGGCTTCCGTCAAGTGGATATGAAAAGTCAATGAATTATGAAATTCAAGTTTATAGACCGGGAGATACTCAAAAAGATGATTATACCTGTGAAATTTGTATATCTGTAAAGAAAAAATAGTTAGAAAGTAAAAATAAGAGGATGCTGCAAAATATAAACTGTTTTGCAACATCCTTTTTTTATTTAATCAGTTCAATCACTTTACTGCATACAGTTTCTAAAGCTTCCTTATGATGTATTGATTTATCTCTGCTTACAATTTCACAACATTCATCCTTCATATTGCGTGGGCTTACAATTACTCTGATTGGAATACCAAGAAGGTCTGCGTCGGAGAACATAACTCCCGCACTTACGTTTCTATCATCATAAATCACTTCAACACCTTTTTCTTGAAGCTCACTATAAAGCTTGTCGGCATAATCCTTAACCTCTTGATTATCAGAGCGAACTGCACAAATATGCACCTGCCATGGTGCTATTGACATTGGCCATATAGGACCGTATTCGTCGTGGTTAGCCTCACATACAGACGCTGCAAGTCTGCCGACACCTATTCCGTAACAACCCATTATAGGATAATTTGAGACACCGTTATTATCAATATACTGCATATTCATTGCTTTAGTGTATTTTGTTCCAAGTTGAAATATATTACCAACTTCAATTCCTCGTGATATGCTTATAGATGATTTACCACACTTTGGACAGATACCACCCTCAGTTATCTTTGCAAAATCATTATATACTACATCACCTATATCACGTGATATATCAAGACCTGTATAGTGGTATTCTTCTATATTTGCACCGCACGAAAGATTATTTGTGTGTTCAAGAGATTTATCAAACAATATAGTAAAATTACCACTTAAATTATAAGGACCAATATATCCTGCATTTAAACCACTTTCTTTTGTTATTACAGCAGGATGAATATCACAGCCTAAATGATTTGTAAGCTTTGTTTCATTCACATCAAGGTCTCCTCGTATGAACAATACAACATAGCTATCATCAGTATTTTTTTGATATACAACAGCTTTACAGCTTTTTTCCTCTGATGATTTTAAAAATATACATACATCTTCAATTGTGTGTATATTTGGTGTGTGAACTAAGGTGAGCTGTTCTGAAACATCATCTTTTTTGTTTAGAACAATACTTTCAGCAGCCTCCATGTTTGCACGATAATCACATTCCCTGCATATGACGATTGAATCCTCGCCTACATCAGCTAATAACATAAACTCATGAGATATATTGCCGCCCATCATGCCAGAATCTGATGCTACAGAAATCACCTCAGGAATTCCGACACGACTAAAAATATTTTCATATGCTCTGAAACAGCGCATATAATATTCTTCTAAATCCTCCTGAGAGGTGTGGAAAGAGTAGGCATCCTTCATAGTAAATTCACGCACACGGATAAGTCCTCCTCGTGGACGTGCTTCATCACGAAATTTAGTTTGTATCTGATAAATCATGAATGGATACTTGCTGTAGGTTTGACCATATTCACGAACAAGTGAAACTGCTGCTTCCTCATGTGTCATTCCAAGAACAAGGGGACTTTTGTTGCGGTCATGGAAACGTACAAGCTCATTGCCTACAGTTTCATATCTTCCGGATTCCTGCCATAAGAATGCTGGCAGTACAACAGGAAACAATACCTCTTGACCATCTATTAAATCCATTTCTTCACGGATAATCTGTTCAATTTTTCTTGCTATTCTTCGTAGTGGAAGATATGATGAATATATTCCATTTGCTACGTTTTTCATATAAGCCCCACGAAGCATTAAAGCATGACTGTCAATAACACAATCAGAAGGCTTTTCCTTAAATCTGTCTCCTATTAAATTTTTAAGTTTCATAGTAACCTCCATATGCCATAATCAACTACATATTGTCTAATTTTAAATATCTTATACAGCAAGATTTTTGAAAGACAGCTAGTATTTGAGTGGCATTATTAATATATTATAAAGTTTATTTTATGTTGTGTAAAATTTATTTTACACTATTTACATAATAAATATTTATCAAATAAAAAAGCCCTACGCTAAAATAAATTAGCATAGGGCGAACTATAACAAGTCCGTGGTACCACCTAAATTCGGAATAAATCCGCACTTTAAGTACAAAGCGAAAAGCCTGATACTTTCTCTCTATAACGGGAGAACCCGATAAAGCCTACTAAAAAATTGTTCGGTTTATTGCTCAAAGACTGGTTTAGCACATTTTCAATAAGGACTTTCACCAAACGCCCTCTCTCTTAAAGATCCAAAATGCTTACTATTTCTTATCATAGCTTTTATATCTGATTTTCTATATTATATATTTAAACAACTACGATGTCAAGATAAATGTGTATCTGTTATTTTTACATTTATTACCAGATTGCTGCTGTTATTTTTTATCTCAAAATTGTAAAAAATATATTTACATAATTTTTCTATTGTGATATATTATTAAGAATTAAACTTTTTTTGTAACAAAATTAAGGTTTTTATTTAGATTGTAATAACATACAGTTTAATATTGTAAAGTAAATATATTATAAAATTGTACCAAGCTTAAATCTTTGATTTTGTTGGTATATCAAAATATAAGGCGGTAAAATATGAATATAAAGATGATAGCTCTTGATTTAGACAGAACTTTATTAAGGGAAGATAAAACAATTTCAAATTATACATTAAAAATTTTGAATGAATGTAAAAGCAGAGGAATTGTAGTAGCTATAGCTACTGCAAGACCAAGAAGGGCAGCTAAATTGTTTTCAGAACTTATTTGTTGTAATGATGTAATTTGCCTTAATGGTGCAATGGTTACAGTTAATGAAAAAATTATAGATGCAAATAAGATAGATGGAAAAACTGCTCATAATCTTATATCAAAAATTATTGGGAAATTTCCAGACTCTAAAGTATCTGCTGAGGTTAACGACTATATACATGTTAATTTTGACCTACCTTCAGATAATGTTATAAGAACAAATTTCAAGGATGTTTTTAAAAACACTGTGGAAACTGATTTTGTAGGTGGTTTAGGTGATGTTGATAAAATAATTTTCGCCGTAGAAAATTCTGATGAGATAAATGAGATAAAATCTATGCTTCCAGAAGGATTATATTCAAGCATTGCCAACGGATATTTGCTTCAAATCATGTCTACTAAGGCGACAAAGCTAAATGGAGTCAAGGCTTTAGCGAAGCATTACGATATAGGAATAAATGAGGTTGCTGCCTTTGGTGATGATTATGATGATATAGTAATGATAAAAGAATGTGGCTATGGGGTAGCAGTTGCAAATGCTATAGATGATGTTATTAAGGTGGCTAAGTATATAACTGAATCTAGCGATAATGATGGTGTTGCAAAGTGGATTGAGCAAAATATATTAATAGACAATTTTAAATAATTTATAAAAAACCGATAAAATCAATAATGATGTTAGTTTTATACATCATTATTGATTTTTATTATTAAAGTATTTAGGCTTTCATAAATTTAAAAATTATATTGAGATATAGAAGAAAACATGATACAATTTTTGTAATTACCAATTCAAAAATTTTCAGAATGAGGATAATAATGAATTTAATATTAAGCTCCTGTGACTTTCAGAACGATAATTCAAGAAATTGTATTATTGACAATTTAAAAATTCCTATAGAGAAATGCAGAATTTTATTTATTCCAAATGAAAGGGCTACACTTAAAGCTATAAAAAGTGAATTGTATTTTAACCGGATACAAGCATTTGGATTTCAAAGAGATAATATTTATGTTTTTAACTATTACAATCCAAAAGCCTACTGCGACTTGGATATTGATGTTATATATGTTAGTGGCGGCAATACTTTTGCAACACTCGACAGATTGAGAAAACGTGGGTTTGATAAAGAGATTGTTAATTATGTAAACAAGGGTGTAACTTATATCGGTGGGAGTGCCGGTGCTCATATCATAACAAAGAATATCAAGCATGTTTTACCTTTTGATGATAATTATTGTGGAATGACAGATTTTGACGGGCTTGGGTTATTTGACGGTATTATATTTTGTCATTATACAGATGAAAGAAAAAGATATTATGATAAGGCTTTGTCAGAGGGAAAATATAAAGTACATAAGCTGACAGATGAAGATTGTATTGTAATTTATGAATGATAAAAAATCTTATAGTGAGGGAATAGAAGATATGTATATTTTTTTTAGTGATAAAATCGCAGTTAGAAAAATGAATAATGACCAGAACGATAAAACCTTGTTATTAAAATGGCTGACCAACCCTAAACTAACTGAATTAGCATGGGGAGAAGATGCTCCATGGGACATACAAAAAATTGAAGAAAATTTTTTTGAAGAAGATGATAACATTAATAAAGTAGCTTGTATTATTGAATACGAAAATAGAGAAATAGGATATATTCAATATTATACGCTTGATGAGAACTCGTATAGATTTAATTCCAAAGTGCCTTATGAAAAGTTTGTTGATGGATATGGAATGGATTTATTTATTGGAGATCATGAATTGTGGGGAAAAGGTATAGGAACAGATGTTATTAAGGCGATGGCGGGTTATTTGACGAACACTTTAGGAGCTAAGGTTGTATGTGCAGACCCTGAGGAAAATAATAAACGCTCCGTTCAGAGCTTTACAAAAGCTGGATTTTCGTCAATGGGTAAAATTCAAAATTATGATGAGCCTGACAAAAATAGTATACTTATGGCTGTATTTAAGTGATTTTATAAATAGTCAATTTTTACATAATTATGAAATTTAAAAAATTGTTAGAGCTTTACAGATACCTAACGAATATTTAATTTGGAGGTTTATATGTTTGATATAATTATTAGAGATGCTAAAGCAGAGGATGCAGTGGATATAGGAAATGTTCGTTATAAATCATGGCAGGAAACTTATACTGGCCTGATAAATCAAGAGTATTTGGACAATATGAGCGCTCAAAAATGTGTTGAAATGGTTGAAAAATGTATTAAAACTACATTGGTCGCTGAGGTTGAAAATAAAATTGCTGCATATTTATACTATGAACATTGCAAAGACGCAGAATATGGAGATTGCGCTATAATATCAGCTATTTATGTATTGAAAGAATATCAAAAAAATGGTGTAGGCAAAATGTTAATTGACACATGTATAAAAAAGCTTACAGGGTATAGAAAACTTATTTTATGGGTAGTAGCTGGTAATAAAAATGCAATAGAATTTTATAAAAAATATGGCTTTTCATTGGATGGCGGTAAGAAAGAAAGTGTTCTTATTACACCTATAGCTGGAGTGAGAATGGTTATGGACTTGTAATTATAAGATATTAAAACAATTAAAAATATATTGAAAGCGGTGATGATTTTGAATATCAGTGAAAAAAGTAAAAGCGAATATATTTGTCGAAGATTAACTGAAAATGATATAAAAATGGTTATGGATATGAATGTAAATTTCAGAGAAAACTTTATTTGTTATGATAATGCTCTTGAATTTCTTAGAAATCCTAGTAATTGGATTTTTGCGGCTGTGTACAATGATATAATTATCGGTTTTGCATATGGATATGAGCTGAATAGATTAAATAATATTGGAAATATGCTGTATATACATGAAGTAGGCGTAATGGAAGAATACCAAAGACAGGGTATAGGATATAGAATGATGAGTGAATTAAAAGAGATGTGTAAAAGCAAGAATATGTGTAGGTACTTTTTGTCTACATATCAGAATAACGTAGGGGCAAATGCACTGTATAGAAAGCTCGGTGGTGTTGTTTCTGATGAATCTCAAGGCAATGATACGAATTATGTATTCTTTGTAAAGTAAGAATTTTTAGAAAGATTGATTTTTAAATAAAGGATAATTAGTAAAATATATACGGATTAATCAATTATACAAATATATTGTAATATTATTAAATATAAAATGGACAAATGTAATTAAAATTATATTATGTGTTTGAAAATTAGGAGAATAAAAATGGAACTTAAATATAAAAAAATTAGTGAAGATGAGTATGATTTAGTAAAAGATATGTTGCTACAAGATAATGGGACAAGTGAAGATTTGTGCTGGGCTGTGGAAATGGAGCCAGAGACCTTAACAACTGCATATTTAGACGAGAAACTTGTTGGTTTAATTCAAATAATTTCCGGAAAAAATACTTCTTCTTTAGTTGTATTTGTAGCACCTGAATATCGATTTAAAGGTATAGGACATATTCTTGTTATGTATGGCGAAGATATCTTGAGTGAAACTAAACCAAAAGAAATTATGACAAATTACCTGCTAAGCAATGAGAATTCTATAACATTTGCAAGAAAGCATGGCTATGAAAGGAATTTTTCGAGTGCATGTATGAAATATGTCGGAGCTAAGTTTGATATAGACGAATTGCCTATCAGGCAATACTGCGATGATGATTATACACAAGCTCAAAAATTATACGCAGAAGCGTTTCATGAAATGCGTGTGAGTGTAGGAGATTTTCCGAACTCAGAGGTACAGCCACCTAGTGAAAGAAATCGAAAGGCTTGGGATAACGATTCAGAAAATCGTTACAGCTACATAGAAAAGGGTGAAATTGTTGGTCATGCACATTTAGAGAACAATGAGATTTCCAGTATATCAGTAAGGACAGATTTGCAAGGTAATGGAATAGGTAGAAATTTTGTAAAGTATCTGTGCAATGAAATATATAATCAAGGTCATAAGGAAGTAATCTTATGGTGTGTTGTAGGAAACAAAGCAAGAAATTTATATGACAGTTTAGGTTTTAAGGAATTATATATAACAGAATTTGCTCATAAATACTTTAAATAAATTTATTGCTTTTTCTATGGAAATGCAGTAGTATAGTTTATCAATAGAGAAATGTTGATAAATTAACCTTTCAAGGAACAAGACATAAAGGATTTAAGAGAGGATAAGAGATGGGCAATATAATTATTAGAGATTATAAAATAGAAGATGCGAAGTCCAAGGCTTATATTCACTACAAATCGTGGCAGGAAACGTATACTGGTCTTATGAATCAAGAGTATTTGGATAAAATGAGTATTGAAAAATGTATTGATATGGCAAAAAAATATGACAATCCAGAAAATACCTTGATTGCAGAGATAGATGGAAAAGTTGTTGGCTTTGCATGCTATAGTAAATGTAGAGCTATTGGGCTGGAAAATTATGGAGAAATAGTTGCTATCTATGTTTTGAAAGAATACCATAAAAAAGGAATAGGTAAATTGCTGATGGATGAATGTGTTAAAAGACTTTCAAAATATGATGGTATTGCTTTATGGGTGCTTGATAGCAATAAAGATACTATTAATTTCTATAAAAAATATGGATTTTTATTTGATGGTGTTAAAAAAGAGGCAGTGCTTGTGACACCAATTACTGAGTTGAGAATGATTATGGAGTTTTAATTATGAAAACATTTGATTTGTCTAAACATGAAGCTAGATTATTTATTTTACGTAAGCAAGGTTTGATTGGTAGTTACAAATTTATTGGAAAACAGGGTGTTTTAGAATATGTTAAGCAAGCAGGCTGTATTCAATATGACCCTATTGATGTATGCGGAAAAAACTCTGAGCTTGTTTTACAGTCTAGGATTAAAGGTTTTACTAAGGATATGCTATACGAGATTCTTTATGAAGATAGAAAATTAATAGATTATTTTGATAAAAATCTTTCTATTATGCCCGTGGAAGATTGGATTTATTTTGCTCGTATTCGCAATAGATATAAAGAAGGAGTCCGCAGTCAAGAACAGATAGATGCTGTTGCAGATGAAATAAAAAGCTTGATTTCTCAAAATGGTGCTTTATGTTCAAAAGATATAGGTTTTAACGAAAAAGTTGATTGGTATTGGAGCGATGCTAAATTATCACGTGCCACACTTGAAACTTTATATTTTCAAGGAGATTTAATTGTACATCATAAAAAAGGCACAATTAAATATTATGCTTTGTCAAAGGACCATATACCTAAATCTATACTGGAAGCGAGTGAGCCTTTCCCTGATGAAATTGAACATATGAAGTGGAGACTCATGCGAAGAATTTCTGCTGTTGGCTTATTGTGGAACAAGCCAAGTGATGCTTTGTTGGGAATATCAGATATGAAAGCCAATGAAAGAAATCTTGTGTTTGAACAGTTGATTAAAGAAGATAAATTGCATAAAATCAATATTGAAGGTATAAAGCACGCATTTTATTGTTTGACTGATGATGAAGCAATAATCGATGAGATAAAAAACTGCTCTGAATTTGATAAACGTATGGAATTTCTCGCTCCTCTTGATGGTATGCTTTGGGATAGAAAGCTGATAAAGGAATTGTTTGATTTTGAATATAAATGGGAAATATATACACCTGAGAGTGAAAGAAAATACGGATATTATGTTTTACCTGTTTTATATGGAGAAAACTTTATAGCAAGATGTGAATTAGTCTGTGACAGAAAAAATAAAGCACTGATTATAAAAAACATATGGTTTGAAGATGGAGTTAAAGTCAATAAAACTGTAAAAAATGAACTTAAAAAGGCATATAATAGATTTATGAATTTTCATAAATTAGATCATATAAAATTTGAAAATAACACAGAGCTTTAATCTTATAATAGTTAATTTATTGTATGATGATGTGAAAAACAATAATGATGTACATAAAATGTACATCATTATTGTTTAGGAGGGTGAAATATAAAACATTATCTATAAATGATTTTTTTACAGGTGTTTTTATGTATACAGGATTAATTCTTTTAATAATGATATAGTCTTTTCCTATATCGCATTCATGTATCCTATCATTGTTTTTATTTCGTTTTCATTGTATTTTTTCATTATTTTATTAAATTTCTTAGATGTTTTAACCTTGATGTTATTTAAAAACTTTGATCTTACAGGCAAATATTTTTCTATATTTTTTATATACTCATTTGTAAAATATTTTTTATGAGTTATTATTCCGTCTAAGGCTATAAAGTTACAGCACTGCTGCATAAAAGGGACTATTTTTTCATTGTTTTCAAATTTTATATTATTAATATCATGACTAAGAACATGCTCTATAAGTCTGAACAGCTTATTTGCAAGAATATCAAGCTTATGTCCTTTAGCCGAAAGAGAAAATATTGTTGCACTGTTAGAATCCATATCGCTTTGTATGTCTTGTATGTCGTCGCAAAGCTGAAGTATGATGCCAAATCCAAGCATGAATTTGATTTCATCTTCTGTCAAAATTCCTTTAACTAAATAACCATCTGCTAATACAGATGCAGCTCCTTTTTTAAAGGAGATATCAACTATATCTTTTTCAAAAGGGCAGTAGGTTGTTTGTTGCTTTAAGCTATCTTTTTGCGATGTATGTATCAGTAAGAGACTATCATAAACTTCAGGGTATATTTCTCTTTCAAATTGACTCTCTATAAGCTCTACCATATGATAAATTTCAGCTTCCAATTTGTCAGATGGACAAACATCTAAGCCTTGTAATCTCTTATGAAATTTTTTATTAAAATTTTCTTTTCTCTCTAATGAAATATCGCTATCAATTAAATTATCTGTATAGGGATAAAGCATACTGTAGCCGAATATAGACGGAGTATATTCGATTTTTATATCAAGCATAAACTGAAGTATATTCATAATCCAAGCATTTCTGATTGCCTGACCTATATCGTCAAGACTTAAATCTTCATTTTTCAAGCTATCATTCATAAAGCTTTTTGTTATATCAAGCATTCCCTTGCTGATAAATAGTTTCATTGCAAAGCCTTCATCTATTGATATATTTGCAAGGCTATCCTTTATGAAATTGCTTAAATCATCAGCCCAAGCCTTTCTATCATCTTCAAGGTTCAATTTATTTGTGAAATTGTTTGGCCATAATTTGAATTTGGCTAAAATTATATCTATAATTTTATTAATTTCTTTTTCATTATTAATTTTTTCTTCAAATGAATATGCTCGCAGCTTTGCATAAAAATTCACATCCTGCATATACCAATTTTTTTTATAATCATTAATGTAATATTCAAAAATATCATTTAAGGACATTAGAAGTTCCCCCATTTTTTTAATCTTAATTCTATAAATATTATAACATTTTTAAAATGCTGTTTCATTAGAAAAGCATTAAAATTTGTTTAAGAATTTGTATATAATTTGATAGATTTATTTTTATTGAATAGTTTTATTTTATGTGTTAAAATTAGTTAATTTTAGAGGAAGGAGGGTATGAAATGATTAGAAAAAATTTTATATTACATATTGGGGAGGTTATTACTTTTTAAGTACTCCTCATAAAAGGAGAGCATATTGGAAAATTATAAATTTTTAGAAAGTGATAATATATATTTACGTCCTTTTATCAAAGAGGATGCAGATTTTTTTAAAAAATGGTATAACGACAGTCAAACAAGTGCAAAAATCGGAGAAGTATTGCCAGCCACTGAACAAGAGATAGAGGATGTAATTAATAGAAAAAATAAAAACAGTGTTTGGTTTGCAATTGTTAGGAAAATCGATAATCAAATAATCGGTGAAACTGGTTTGCTAAGAATGTTTGAGGCATGGAGAACGACAGATTTGACAATTATTATACCTAATACATCTTGCCAAGGTAAAGGCTATGGGAAAGAGACAATCAACCTTTTGATGGATTATGCTTTTGGCTATCTAAATTATAACAGAATTGCCATTGGTGTAGTTGGTTTTAATACTGATGCTATTGAATTTTATAAAAAAGTGGGATTTAAGCAGGAAGGAATTCAAGAGCAGGGATATTATTATAACTATAAGTATTCGGATTTTATAATGATGAGAATATTAAAAAGCGAATTTATGGCATTGAATAATAAATAAAAAATAAGCTGTTGCAAATAGCGTGTAAATTCTATTTTGCAACAGCTTCTCTTTTGTTATATGAAAATTATTAAAATTGTTAAAGATATTTATCAATAAATTTAAAAACATAAAAAGCAGCTAAATATTATAAGTTTACATTTCATATCTTTTTTTAGCTTTTCATAATTTTTAAAGACAATATAGAAAAAATAGTATATAATTGGAGTTAATGAATTTTATAAACAAGAGAATTAAAAAAACAAAAAAATTAATAAATTCTTAATATTTTCTTATGAAAAAAGTTATAAAAAGTTTATCTTTATTTGATAAACTTTATAAATGAAGTTTTTTAATAAAAAGGAGTTTATGTGTATGGATTGTAAAATACTTGTCTTAGATGATGAGCAGGAAATTGCAGACTTGGTTGAGTTGTTTCTTAGAAACGAAAATTATACGGTATACAAATTTTATACCGCACAAGAGGCATTAGATTGCATTGACACAACCGAGCTTGACCTCGCTATATTAGATATTATGCTGCCAGATATAAGCGGTCTTTCAATTTGCCAAAAAATACGTGAAAAGCATACCTATCCTATTATCATGCTGACTGCAAAGGATGCTGAAACAGATAAAATTACAGGACTTACACTTGGGGCAGATGATTATATTATAAAGCCATTTCGTCCGCTTGAATTAGTGGCACGAGTCAAAGCTCAGCTTCGTCGTTATAAAAAATATAATCAAGGGATGGAAAAAAGCGATAACAGAGTTATATTCCATTCTGGACTTGTTATTGATACAAATACGCATGAAGTGTTATTAAATGAAAAGCCATTATCTCTTACTCCTACAGAGTTTTCAATTCTGCGAATACTATGTGAACATAAGGGCAGCGTAGTAAGCTCTGAAAAACTGTTTCATGAGATTTGGGGAGACGAATATTTTACGAAAAATAACAATACTATAACTGTCCACATCCGTCATTTGCGTGAGAAAATGGATGATGTAACTGATAATCCTAAATATATAAAAACGGTATGGGGGGTTGGCTATAAAATTGAAAAATGAAAAAATACAAAAGCCAGATTACAGTACCTTAAAACGGAAAATTTATATTGAAATAATATTGATTGCATTTTTAGCATTTGTTACTGTAGCTATCTTACGAATTTCACTTAATAATACAGCGGGGAACTGGATTGTTTCTTTTTTTCAAAAAGTTTTTAATATGGATTGGTATGATGCTCAAAATTTATATGTGAGAGTAATTCGTAATAATCTTAATTATTTTATTTACATGACTTTTGCAATATTCTTTATAATCTTATCTCGGTTTTTATTGTCTAAATTTGCAAAATACTTTAACGAGATAAGCACTGGTTTAGACTTGCTTGTTATGGAAAAGGGAGATGAAATAAAACTATCTCTTGAAATGCTGGCAATGGAGAATAAGCTAAAGACCATAAATCACACACTTGAGGAACGTAAACAGGAAGCAAAATTAGCAGAACAGAGAAAAAATGATGTAGTTATGTATCTTGCACATGATATAAAAACACCGCTTACTTCCGTTATAGGGTATCTAAGCTTGCTTGATGAAGCTACTGATATGCCCTTGGAACAAAAATCAAAATACGTTAAAATTACTTTAGAAAAGGCATATAGACTTGAAAAACTTATTGATGAGTTTTTTGAAATTACAAGATACAACTTTCAAGCAGATACACTATCAAAAGAGAGTATTGATTTATATTATATGATGGTGCAAATGGCAGACGAATTTTATCCTTTGCTTAGCACTAAAGGGAAACAAGTCATACTTGATATTCCGGAGGATATGACAATATATGGCGACGCTGATAAATTAGCACGAGTTTTTAACAATTTATTAAAAAATGCTTTTGTATATAGTCCGGATAACAGCGTTATAGATATAACGGCGATGATTTCAGGTGATATGGCATCTATTGTTTTCAAAAATATAGGAAGTATTCCGAAGGATAAGCTTAATTCAATTTTTGATAAATTTTATCGCTTGGATTCTTCACGTTCATCTAATACAGGTGGTTCAGGTATTGGATTAGCGATTGCAAAAGAAATAATTGCTTTGCATGGTGGACACATTTACGCAGATAGTGATGGTAAGCAAACTGTATTTACAGTAGAGCTTCCCATTTTATCCGAATAATATTAAGAAAATATTAAGCTTATTTCTATTTTTTCTTAAGAATTTAACAATACAATATTAAAAAACTGTTCGTTCCTTTCTGGTAAACTTTATATCATTAGGAACGAATTTTTTGTTCCTTATACTTATCTCAATTTATAATTTGTACGCTTTGCAAGTTCTTTAAATTGAATTTAGGTTAAATTACAAAGAAAGGAATAAATAATACATGAATCAAAATCAAAACTCATTTAGAACGCATAATCAAAAATATAATGCACAAAGAAAGGCAAGGAAAAGAGGGTGTTTCCTTGCTATGGTAATATTTATAATATCTTGTGCTATAGCATGGCTTTTTTTGGCCGAAACACTAACAAATACATTGCCAATTACAAAAAGTTCAGATTTATATAAAATATCACAAGATTTAAGCATCAATAGCGCAAATGCTGTACTTATTGATTTGAAAAGTGGGAAAGTATTATTTGATAAAAATAGTACTACAAGGATGTATCCTGCTTCTATGACAAAAATAATGACCGCTATTATCGTGCTAGAACGTACCAGCGACTTAAATGAAAAAGTTTTATTAAATAAGGAGATGTTCCATACTCTCTATAACGAAAATGCGTCAATGGCGGGATTTTTGCCTGGTGAAAGAGTTAGCATCATTGATTTACTGAATGGACTTTTATTGCCATCTGGTGCAGAGTGTGCTGTCGGTCTCTCGGAATATATTGCAGGTTCTGAAGATGATTTTGTTAGTTTAATGAACGAGAAAGCAAAGGAAATTGGTATGAATGACAGTCACTTTACAAACACAACAGGATTGCATAACAAAAATCATTATTCCACAGCTATGGATATAGCTGTTTTGCTCAAATATGCACTTAACAACGATACATTTTATAAAATTTTTACGAGTGCTCAACATTCTACTATGTCTACCAATAGGCACGATGATGGAATTACTTATTACAGTACCTTGTTTTCAAGGATAGAAAGTCCTGATTTTAGTGGTGGCTCTATTCTTGGAGGTAAAACAGGCTATACTCCAGAGGCTGGGCAATGTCTTGCCAGTCTTGCAGTTAAAAACAACAAATATTATATTCTTGTAACCTCAGGTGCAGATGGTGATAGTAGAACTCAAAAATTGCATATTGATGATGCGTTTAAGATTTATGGTGCAATTCATAGATGATATGCAATATAATGAAAAATCAAACTTATTTAACATACTAATCCTTTCTTTCTTCTAGCCACTTTGTCAGTTGGTCAAGGTCGCTATCCTTTATCTTTTTTCCGTCATATAAGGTTGCGACCAAACTGGCAAAGGAGTTTTCGTGAAAACGTGCCATAAAGTCGCCCGTTTCAAACTTCAAATATTCCTCCTTGCTGATAAGTGGAAAATATGTACGTTCTTTTCCAATTTTTTCAGTTCGAATGAAACCACGCTCCACAAGTCTCAGCATAAGAGAAATGACTGTTTGTGCTTTCCACTCTTTTTTGCTTCCGAGTTGCTGCATAATGACATTCGTTGTAATAGGAGGTTCATTTTCCCATACTACTTTCATGATGTCAAATTCTGCATCTGGAAGCTTTTTAATTTTATTCATAATATCAACTCCTTACTTTCAATACTAAGCTTTAATTAATATTCGACAATTGCCTATAATTATATTCTACATCTGTCTTAAATTAATGTCAAGCTTTTTTAAAAGATATTTTCGACAGTTGTAGAAAAAAATAGACAGTAAGAAGATTTCATTTCATAGCAAACTGACTCAAAATCACATATGCAAAGCAGAGTAAAAATAGTATTGAGATATGGCTAAAAATATGATACAATTTTTTAAGTTACTAATTAAGTTGATATATAACTAATATTAAATTTAGGAATTTTTGGAGGAGATTTTTATGATTGGTTTTTGGATTTTTATGTTGATAATGGAATTGATGATTCCTATTATTATGATTGGATTTGGAATGTATTTTAGTAAGAATGCACCACAAAAAATTAATTATGCTTTTGGATATCGAACTACACGTTCTATGAAAAGTCAGGAAACATGGCAATTTGCTCATAAATGTGTTGGCAAGCTTTGGAAGATAATAGGGTTTATTATGACTCCAATTATAGTTATAGTAATGCTGTTTTCTTATGGCAAGGGTATAGATTATGTGGGTAATTTTGTGCTTGTTATTATGGGAATTCAAGTAATAGTTCTCATTGCATCTATTTTTCCGGTAGAAGCTGCTTTAAAACGTAACTTTGATGAAAGTGGAAAACCTTTAAAACAGAATTTTAGCAATTTAAAATAATAAGATACTATCAATAAAATAACACAAGATTAAATAAAATGGGGGTACATAAGAATAAAATATGAATTTAGAAAAAGCAAAGGGAATATTAAAGGAATATTTTGGATATGATAGCCTGCGTCCTGGTCAGGATAAAATTATCGATAACATTCTATCGGAAAGGGATGTCGTTGGTATAATGCCAACCGGTGCTGGAAAATCAATATGCTTTCAAATTCCAGCTATGATATTGGATGGGATAACAATAGTGATTTCACCTCTTATTTCTCTTATGAAGGACCAGGTCAACTCGCTTACACAGATAGGTATAAAAGCAGCATATTTAAACAGTTCACTTACTGAAAAGCAATACTTTACAGTACTTGATAATATAAGAAATGGTGTGTATAAAATCATATATGTTGCACCGGAAAGACTGCTTGTAAATGGATTTTTGGAAACGCTAAAAAAATTAAAGGTTTCTATGATTACGATTGATGAGGCTCATTGTATATCACAGTGGGGACAGGATTTTAGACCAAGCTATATGCAAATAATTGATTTTATTGGGAAATTACCAACAAAACCGATTATTTCAGCTTTTACGGCAACTGCTACATCACTTGTTAAAGAGGATATAATTAACATACTGAATTTACAAAATCCATATGTATTGGTTACAGGCTTTGATAGAAGCAATCTGTATTTTGAAGTGCAAAAGCCGGATGACAGATATAATGCTCTTGATGATTTTTTGATGGATAGAAAAGAAGAATCAGGCATAATTTATTGCTCTACAAGAGATAATGTTGAAAAAGTATGTGATTATCTGAATGATAAATCATATAAAGCTACAAGGTATCATGCTGGATTGTCTGATAAGGAACGAAAGGAAAATCAAGAGGATTTTATATATGACCGTAGCAAAATTATGGTTGCAACTAATGCCTTTGGTATGGGGATAGATAAATCAAATGTTTCATTTGTAGTTCATTTTAACATGCCAAAGGATTTGGAAAGCTATTATCAAGAAGCAGGCAGGGCTGGACGTGATGGAAGTGAGGCTCATTGCTTATTATTGTATAATGGACAAGACATAAGAACTAATTTGTATATGATAGAAAATTCTAAGGATAGAAATTATGAGAGTATAGAAGTTGAAAGAGAATTGAAAGCAAGAGATAGAGAAAGACTTAAAATCATGTCTAGCTATTGTCACACGAACACATGCCTTAGACAATATATTTTAAATTACTTTGGTGAGGAGCTAAAAGACGATTGTGGTAATTGCAGTAATTGTAAAACGGAGTTTGAGGATGTAGATATTACTGTTTCAGCGCAAAAAATTATTTCTTGTATCATAAAAACAAAAGAACGCTTCGGTATAAATATGATAGTTGATATATTGCGTGGGAGTAAAAACAAAAGAATACTTAACATGAGGCTTGATAAAGTATCAACCTATAATATTATGTCAGAAACTGAAGCTTTCACAAAAGAAGTAATAAATCATCTTATATTTAATAACTACTTGTATACAACAAATGATGAATTTCCTATACTAAAGCTTGATAAATATGCAGGAAAATTTTTAAAAGAAAAAGAATCTATCAATATGAAAATGGTAAAGTCCTACAAAACTACATCTGGAAATACTTCTGTTGATAAAGAAATTTCTTCTAAATCAAAAGGTAAGAGAAAAGAGGCAAAAGGCAAAAAAACATTTGATTTACACAGCGTTGACTCTAATCTTTTGTCAAAGCTAAAGGAATTAAGATTTTCGCTCGCCTCGGAACAGAACGTGCCTGCTTTTGTTATATTTCATGATAGCACATTAATTGATATGTGCGTAAAAATGCCGAAAACAGAGGAAGAACTGTTAGAGGTTTCAGGTGTAGGAAAGCAAAAGCTTGAACGCTATGGGGCAAAGTTTTTGCAAATAATAACGAGCAAAGAATTAGATAATATAGAACGTAAACAGGATGACAATAATAAATCTGATATTAATGAAATTAAAGTTTTTGAAGAACCTGTGACTATAAGCGCAATTGCAGACCAAATTAATGTTGTAATTATGCAGCAGGGTGAAAAAATCACTGCAATTAAGTTAAATAATTGGCTTGTAGAAAAAGGATATCTTGAAGTAATTGAAGAAGATGAAAATAAAAGAAAATCGCCAACACCAAAGGGAGAAGAACTAGGAATAATAATCGTAGAAAAAAAGAATTTTAAAGAGCAAACATATTATATGAATCTCTTTAATAAAAATGCTCAGAAATTTATTATAGATAATTTTTACTAAAAAACTTTATGTGATACTTGAATTATTCTCTTATCTTGACAAAATAAGCATATTGATATATATTTAATGCTATATGTTTGATTGATTAGATGATGTAAGAAGAATTTTAAATGATGAAAGGATACGCACCGAGCGATTCCTCATTGGTCTTGTGAAAATAGGTGCATAGGCATATTTATTATGAAATTTAAAGAAGTGATTATAGAAACTACTACCGAGGGTATAGAGCTTTTAAATGCTGTGCTTATTAAGCTTGATATAGCAGAGGTTGTTATAGAGGATGCCAGTGTTTTTGAGGAGTTTTTGACTGCTGATACTATGAGCTGGGATTATTATGATGAAAGCCTTAATAGTATGAAGGACTGTGCTACAAGAATGAAGATATATCTTGGAGATAATGAACAGGGCGAGCAGGAGTTAAACGCTCTTAAGGATGAGTTAAATAATTTAAAAAATGACGATATAGATATTGACTTAGGAAGTCTTAATATAACTGTTAATATAGTTGATGATGAAGATTGGGCAAATAACTGGAAGCAGTTTTTTAAGCCTTTTGAGGTTGGTGAAAAAATACTTGTTAAACCAACTTGGGAAAGTGTTGAAGATAAAGGGGATAGAATTGTACTGGAGATTGACCCTGGTGCAAGCTTTGGAACTGGTCAGCACCATACTACTCAGCTTTGTATAGAGCAGATAGAAAAATATATAAAAAATAAAATGGAAGTCTTGGATATGGGCTGTGGAAGTGGTATTTTGTCGATAGCTTCAATACTTCTTGGTGCTAAGCATGTTGTTGGTGTAGATATAGATGAAAATGCAGTCAGAATTGCTAAAGAAAATGCTTTAGTTAATAATATTCGTGAAGATAAATTTTTAGCATATTGTGGAAATGTAATTGAAGATGAGAGATTGCAAGATGCTATAGGATTTAATAAATACGATATGATAGTAGTTAATATAATAGCTGATATAATTATTGAAATGAGCGATTGTTTCCCTAAATTTTTAAAGCAGGGCGGGATTTTAATTACATCAGGTATTATTGAAAAGTACGTTGACCAAGTAAAGGATACTCTTATAAACCTTGGGTTTGAAATAAAAGAAACAATTCAAAAGGAAGATTGGGTGTCAATTACTGCTGTTTTAAAGTAAATATTATAATGTGAGGTATGCAAAGTGTTAATAGAGACAGACAGATGCCTAATTCGTAATTTTGAGGAAAAAGATATTGATGAATTCATGTCGTATAGGAACGATGAAGTTTGGATGCGATATCAAGGATTTAAGGGGCTGACAAAGCAGGAATATGAAAAAGCGTTGCTCAAAGATGCTGCATTGCACGAGGGAGTTCAGCTTGCCATAGTTTTAAAAGATAGTGGTTGCTTGATTGGTGATATATATTTAAAGCAGGAAACTAATTCATTATGGTTTGGATATACGATAAGTCCATTATACGCAAGACGAGGCTATGCCTATGAGGCAGTTAACGGAATAATTGCGTGGATAAAAGAAAAAGGAATCGATAAAATATTTGCAGCGGCTTTGCCTGAAAACATTCCATCAATTAATTTATTGAAAAAACTTAAGTTTAGTTTTGTTGGTATGAATGAGTACGGAGAGGAAGTTTATACACTTTAGATTTCAATTGTACAAAATAAGCACAAAGTAAGTCAAATTACAATTTAAAGCTACAATGAAAGGAATATAAATAAAATGTTCAGATATTTTAGTTCTGAAGAAAAAATAATTGGTGATATAATTAAAATTGAAGGTACGGATGTTAATCACCTTAAAAATACGTTAAGAGCAAAAGTTGGTGATGAGGTTTCAATAGTTACAGATAAATGTGAGTATGTTGCAAATATCATCAATTTTGAAAATGATAGTATTGCGTGTAAAATAAAAATCAAGACAGATAAAAACAATGAAGCAAATATTCACATAACTTTATGTCAAGGCTTACCAAAGCAAGCTAAAATGGAAGATATCATACAACAAAATGTAGAGCTTGGTGTTAAAAGCTTTATACCGCTTATTACAGAGCGTACTGTTGTTAAGTTAAATGATAAATCAAGAGAGTTAAAAAAACTCGACAGGTGGAGAAAAGTAGCACACGAATCCTCGAAGCAGAGTAAAAGAAACATAATTCCCGAAGTAGAGGATATTTTAACTGTAAATGAGCTTATCGCCAGATTAAAAAATGAAAATGCAAAAATTATTGTCCCTTATGAATTAGAGGGAAGTAAAACAATGAAAGAGGCATTAAATAAAAACAATTTTGATAAGAATAACAAATATTATGTAATAATAGGTCCAGAAGGTGGCTTTGATGAAAAGGAAATTAAAAAATTTCAAGAAGCTGGTGCTCAAATAGTAACACTTGGAAAAAGAATACTAAGAACAGAAACAGCAGGTCTTGTAGCTTCAACAATTATATTATATGAGCATGATGAAATGAATGCTTAATAAATGCTAAATTTGAATACTAATCTCAAGCTTAAAATAGAATAAAATTTTAGATTGAGATTAGTATTTACATAAGATTTAGCATTTTTTTTGTGCTTTTGAATATTATATAATAGTTGCTTTTTAGTTATTTATAGCGAGTATATTTTATGCTCTGTAGAAAGGGTGTTGCTATGGGATTTTTTGGATTTAAACGATGCGGTGGCGGATGTCAAAAAATTAAGTTTACAGAGGTGGTAGGCTTAATTATAGCCATTATAGGTGCAATTATTGTTGTGCAAGTTTTGCCGCTTCGAATATGGCTTTTTATACTTGGCTTTTTATTTATAATATTAGGATGTACATTGTTTAAATTATTTTGATAAGCTTTAACTTTAAGATATATTAAATGAAAAAATTGAGACAGAGAGATATTTCTTCTGTCTTTTTTGCTATTTTTTCAAAAAAAGTATAAATATAAATAAGACAAGGCTTGAATTGCCTTGTCTTATTGAGTTTGATAATAAATTTTTATGTGAAAAATATTGTTTATTCTTTTTGCCTACTCATCAGATAAAAATTATAATTTTAACCACAAAGCAGGGCGAACACCGCCTGTACATTTGCCATCGATGATGTTGGCTTTTAATATATTGTTGCCATGGACACCTATACTGCCGTCAGTACCGAAGATATACACAGCTTTTAGATTATCACGTCCGGGCGACCGAAGCCACCAC
>DCPV01000283.1:0-730 GCA_002323775.1 Firmicutes bacterium UBA1535
TAAAGTTTGATGATTATAAACAAGTGACATCGGATATAATATTTTCAGCTATAAACGAAACTTGCAATAATATGTTGAATTCACCTGCCCAATTGTTGGGTTTAAATGGCATTAATAAATTTTCTAAGGAAATATTAAAGTGGAGTAAGTTTGATGAAGATAAATTAAAAATATCAGGAATTACAAATTACTTTATGATTAATGCTGATGGTGGTACAGGTGGAGGTATTTTCAGAAGGATGTATGGAGATTTTCTGATACAGGCAAGTAATATTATTAATTGTGAAGAAATGAAGCAGTTAGGTATAGAATATATCACAATCTCTGAAAAATGGGATGAGATTGGAGTTTTAATGTGGAAATTATCTGAAACAGCAGATAAACAATTATTACAAAAAATGTCTGATATAATAAAGGAAATATATACAGAAGAAACGGATGTATTAACTAAATTACGTCAAATAGTTAAATAGATAATAGTAGCATATGTATTGTGTAATCCTACATTTCTAAATATAAGCATACCATATTTAACCTTGTGATAGTTGATAAGATGTGGTATAATAAACTAGATTATATTTAGGAGGCACAAGCATGAGGGATCTCATTTATTTAGATACATATATTTTACAACAGGATGTAAAAATAGGATTGCCTAAAGGTATCGTTAAAAACTTATCTATAAAAAAGGATTTAGATTCTAAAAATTCACATATAATATTAAAAATAA
>DCPV01000283.1:800-3987 GCA_002323775.1 Firmicutes bacterium UBA1535
GATATAATATTAAAAATAAAAAATTACGAGGTGCAAACTTGTGAATGAAAGCATTAAGAAAAATGGTGGCACCTTTAAACTAAACAAAGCTGAGCCAATACACAGTTGGTATTCATATGTAGAAGGCTATTCTTCATGCTTGGTTGAATCACAGCTAAAAGAATTGAGTAATGAAAATCTAAATGAAATTTATGACCCTTTTGCCGGAGCTGGAACAACACCTCTAGTGGCATGTCAAAACAATATACAGGCTTATTATAGTGAGAGCAATCCATTTATGTGTAATGTTATTGACACAAAAATAAATGTAACTAGAAGAATAATAAAAAACACAGAAAAGATTGAAAGTTTAGTACAATTTAAAGAAAGTTTGTTTAATTTAAAAACGCAATTGTCATTATCTCCTATAGAGTGGAATGGATTCGAAAAATTCTTTGATTCTCAAAATCTTAAAGAGGTATTATTAATTAAAGATAAGATAAATACTGTTAAAGATAGTGATTCTAAGAAATTATTGATGCTAGTCTTATCATCTATATTAGTAGAATCTTCTTTGATGTTTAGACGAGGTGATTTAAGGTACGCAACAGATAAAGAATTAGAAAAAAAACCAACAAATATTTTGCGAATATTCACAGATAAATTAGACAAAGTTATTGCAGATATTAAATCTTCTGGTCACTCAATATATTGTAATGCAATACGATTAAGTGAAGACGCTAGGGATATTGACATTGAGAATAAGATAGACTGTGTTATAACATCACCACCATATTTAAATGGCACAAACTATATTAGAAATACAAAATTAGAGTTAAAACTTAATAATTTTATTGAATCAGAATCAGACTTGCCACTTTTTCACTCTAAAGGAATTGTTGCTGGAATAAATAATGTTTCAAGGAGGAATCAAAAATTAGATGTTCTCCCTGAAGTTCAACCTTTTATTGAATTGCTTACTCCTGTTGCTTATGATAGTCGAATTGTTTCTATGGTTTCAGGATACTTTAATGACATGAATACAGTTATTGAACGTCTGCACCATGCAGTTAAAGATAATGGGATTTTTATCATGGATATTGGTGATTCTCAATTTGCAGGTATACACATTCCGACACATGATATACTTAGTCAACTTTGTGAAAATTGGGGATTTATAAAATATGATGAAATTATATTACGTGAACGTCGTTCAAAAAATGGAATGGTTTTATCACAACGACTTTTGAAATTTCGCCTGAAAAAAGAATCTTCTTGTGAAAATAATTTTGAGATAGCTGCGAAACAGTTTGTTCAGAAAATGCCATACAAAGAAGAACCATATAATGCTAGAAATTGGGGACATAAATGGCACTCCCTGTGTTCATATCATGGTAAGCTAAAACCTTCAATTTCATATTTTTTGATTGATAGTTTTACCAAAAAAGGAGATGTTGTGTTAGATCCATTATCGGGTGTTGGGACTATCCCTTTTGAAGCTTGTTTGCAAGGGAGAGTCGGCATAGGGAATGATTTAAGCAAACTAGCATATGTTGTGTCTAAAGCTAAGCTAGAAATGCCTAAATATGAGGAAGCTTTAGGCGAGCTAAAATTGCTAGAAAAATATATTCAAGATAACAAAAATAGTGATATAGTGGATGCTTTAAAACTAAGATATAGTTCGTTTGGGTATAACGGTAAGTTAAGCGATTACTTTGAAGATGAAACTTACAGCGAAATATTATGTGCACGTGAATATTTTAAAACAAAACCCGAAATTTCATCCTCATGTGCAGTTGTCTATTCTTCTTTGTTGCATGTGTTACATGGCAACAGACCATACGCATTATCTAGAACTTCACACCCCCTTACACCATATGCACCAAAAGGAGAGTTTATTTACAAAAATGTCGTTGAGCATGTAAGAAATAAAATTAATATGTCTTATAAAAACTTGGATTTTTCTAAATATATAAGAGGAGAAGCTATATTTGGAGATTTCACAGAAATCAACAAAAAAGAGAGTGTGGATGCAATTATTTGCTCACCACCATTTGCTGATTCTATAAGGTTTTATATGCAAAATTGGATGAGGCTTTGGTTATGTGGTTGGGAAGAAGAAGACTTTAAAATTGCGGATATATTATTTTTAGATGTTAAACAAAAAAAAGATTTTAGCATATACTCCTCGTTTTTCAAAATGTGTTACGATGTGCTAAAATCAAATGGCAAAGTAATATTGCATTTGGGCAAAACCGACAAAATAGATATGGCAGAGATTTTATCTAATTATTCAACTCCATATTTTAAAGAGATATATCGTGGAAGTGAAGGTGTTTCTGACATTGAGAAACATGGGATAAAAGATAAAGGAGTTACTATAGAACATCAATTTTTATTTCTTATGAAAAGATAACACAAATGAGCTACAGCTGAATTTTGTAGCTCATTTGAACTATTTAATAGTAATTGATTTTGGATAATAGCCAGTAATCCTTTTGTATTCAGCTGCTAAATCGACACTGTTATTAATTACTCGCTTGAGAGAATCATTGATCTTATCGGCGGTTAATATGCCATCTCTAATTTTTTGATAATTTGTATCTGTTAAAAAGCTATCATAGAACCATATAATGTTTTTAACAAGTAGATCTAGTACTTGAGTGTTTACACCTCTGTATTGCAACTGAGGTATTGTTAATCCTGTTATCCTACTTAGAGCGATTAGTTCGTCATTAGTGTAAAAATCTGATGGAAAAAGATCTCTTTTCTGAGAGTTATGCGATGCACACAAGCAAGTTGCAGATTCGTCTAGCCTATACAGGTAAGCTAGCGGCATAGTATGATCAAGATGCATTTCATCCAAAGCTATTTTTTTCCCGCATTTGAAACAACGTCCACCAAACTTTTCCCATATGTATTTAGAAAATTCACGTTTAGTTTTTTGCTCAAATTCAAAGTGTACAAGATTTCTCTCAAGTAAACTATTTACTAAAACTTCTATTGCCCTGCGTCGTAAACCATCTTCTTTAAACTGTTGAGGATTTCTTTGCGGATTTAATGGTGCATTAACAAAGAATTTTTTGCAAGCCTTACATTCAAGTTGATGACCATAATAACTGATAACTTTATTTTCTTGTATATAGTCTGACAAAAGATCTTTGGCTTCAGGATTATTATTTTTAATTTCATATGATCTGAACGTTGA
>DCPV01000283.1:4089-8153 GCA_002323775.1 Firmicutes bacterium UBA1535
TGCATTTTTCTTACAGTGTAACGAAAAAGATAATGTATTCATTTCATTTTTTATATCAATTGGCAAATATCTTCCACAACGATTACAACTTTTCATAACAACTTTAGGTTTAGTTGAAAAAGAATAATTTTGAATTAAATACTCAGTAAATGGTTTAGTAGAATCTAAATAATAAATATGTGGTATGTGCATAGATGTTTTTTGCGAAAAAGGTATTTCTAAAGCTGAATCTGTATATTCAGACTTGCTTATAACATCTAAATCAAATCCAACAAATTTTAAGTCTGAAATTTCAAAGTTTCTAATTAATACATACATTTCTACAAATATTTTTGAAATTATCGTAGCATTATCTAAGCTTACCTCTTTATGAAATCCAAGAGGAGACCATAGACCTGTATTTAGAGGTCCTAAAAATATCTTTTCGAATGAAAATGATTGCTCTTTATTGAAATATTCGTCTAATAGTGTATAAGTACACTTAAACCTTATTGAAATATATTTATTTGATTTTATGTACCCACCAAAGGCAAACATTCCATTTCCACTATCAAATAACTCAATTAGGTTAAGATTTTCTCTTGCAAATGTGAAAACACACTCACCAGAGGCGTTATTAATTTTGTAAGCATCTAAAAGGATACATTCACCACCAGTACTTTTACCATTGGTATGAAAACCGCTTCTTCTTGTAACATCACGCCTTCTATAAGTACGCATATTCATTTGTTCCATAACTACACCTCCTTGAATAAATCAGATATTGAAATATTAAGGGCACAAGTTAATTTATATAGTGCGTATGCAGATATACTTTTTTTGCCTCTTTCAATATCACTTATATAATTTGTACTTAAACTAGATGATTCAACAAGTTGTTCTTGTGTCAAGTGAGCTTCCAATCTATACTTCTGTAAAACTATACCTAAATTATACTTAAATTTTTCTTCGTTCATAGCTCTTTACCTCCTTATAAAGAATAACATATATCTACACTTCTTCACACCAACTATAGAATTGCTTTTGGGATGATGAAATTAAATAATAAAATAAATAGGAAGAAAAGATAATTCAAATATAAATAAAAAAACTTATTTTATATAATATAAGGACTGTAGGGTTGAGTTAGAACAGGAAACATAAGAATACAATCTTTGAAAGATACAGATTTGTGGTTTTGCGTTTGAGAGTGTAAAATAATCTCTTTAAAATAAACTTCTATGATAATTTATATGCATATATACAGGTAAAATTAATAACAAACAATCATAAATGCTTAGTATTACATGCCAACAACCATCATTTTATAAAGGATTTAGTTTTTTGAAATATTTTTAAATTTTCCTATTGCAAAAATTGTATAAATAGATTATAATTGAAAAAATTATATATGTAAATTATGATGACAGGAAAAAGTAGTATATAAAACAAGTCAAAGAGAGATAGGATAAGGTGAGAGCCTATTACAATGTTATGTATGAAGAACATCCTTGAGTATTCAACCGAAATGTTTAGAGTAGGCTTGAACGCATCCAAAGCGTTATTTGGTCAAGTGAACTTTTTATTTATAGAAAGTTAATTTGGGTGGTACCGCGGAATTTGTAGCCCTTTCGTCCCTTATTTTAGGATGAAAGGGCTTTTTATATTATAATGTAAAAGATAGTGTTAAAAAATATAACTTACTGATGGGTTTTTAATTATAAAAAATAAGCTAAATATAACTCATCCCATTATTTGATGGAGAGAATTATACTTTTTGACAATCTAAAAGAAAGGAATGGTAGTTAAAATGAAAGCAATTGACATTAAACAATTGTACAAAATTGCAGATACACTATATGATAAAGAAGTCTGCGTAAATGGTTGGGTTAAAACAGTTAGGGATTCAAAAAGTTTTGGATTTATCGAATTAAATGATGGAACATTTTTCAAAAGTGTTCAAATTGTATTTGAAGAAAACTTAGATAATTTTGAAGATGTTAAGAAATTTTCTACAGGAAGCGGTATCTCTGTTAAAGGTATACTTATCAAAACACCTGAATCTAAGCAAGCATTTGAGATTAAAGCGACAGAAATTGTATTGGAAGCAGAATCTGACAGCAGCTTTCCACTTCAAAAGAAAAAGCACAGCTTTGAGTATTTGAGAACTATAGCTCATTTAAGACCAAGGAGCAATACATTTTCAGCAGTATTTAGAGTTCGTTCTGTGGCATCATATGCTATTCACAAATTTTTCAACGAAAGAGGCTTTGTGTATGCACATACTCCAATAATTACAGCAAATGATGCTGAGGGTGCCGGAGAAACTTTCCAAGTAACAACTCTTGATCTTGGAAATATAGAGAAAAAAGATGGAAAAGTAGATTTTTCAAAGGATTTCTTTGCAACGCCGGTAAATTTAGCAGTTACAGGACAGCTTGAAGCTGAAACATTTGCTTTGGCATTCAAAAACACTTATACTTTTGGGCCAACATTTAGAGCTGAGAATTCAAACACGACAAGACACGCTTCTGAATTCTGGATGATAGAGCCAGAGATAGCTTTTGCAGACTTAAATGATGATATGGATTTGGCAGAGGATATGGTTAAATATATTATCCAATATGTTATGGAAAATGCACCGGAGGAAATGGAATTCTTTAACAATTTCATAGATAAAGGCTTGTTTGATAGATTAAGCAATGTTGTAAATTCTGATTTTGGAAGAATTACTTACACTGAAGCTATTGAGATATTAAAGAAAAACAATGATAAGTTTGAATATCCTGTTGAGTGGGGTTCTGATATACAAACAGAGCATGAAAGATATTTAGCAGAGCATATATTTAAGAGACCTGTTTTTGTTACTGATTATCCAAAGGACATCAAGGCATTCTACATGAAGTTAAATGATGATGGCAAAACAGTAGCAGCTACTGACTTGCTTGTTCCGTGTGTTGGTGAAATGATAGGTGGTTCTCAAAGAGAAACAAGATATGATGTTTTAGTTAAGCGTATGGAGGAAATGAATATTCCAGCAGAAGATTTATGGTGGTATTTAGAACTCAGAAAATATGGTGGAGTTAAGCATGCAGGGTATGGATTAGGATTTGAAAGATTTTTAATGTACATCACAGGTATGACAAACATAAGAGACGTAATTCCATTCCCAAGAACACCAAAATCTGCAGAGTTTTAGTATACAAAATAGTTGGGGAAAATATAATATGAGAAGAATAAAAATATTGCCCATAGTAGCATTGATTATATTGTTACTTTCAGCTTGCTCATCAACTAAGTTTGATGGGAGCAGGACTGGAAACGAAAGTCAGCTAATTATGGAGTATAAGGTTTTAAATAAGGAAGATTATCAAATTTTAGAATTAGAAAATGGAGATACTGTTGATTTTAAAATAGTTAGTGAAAGTGGAAAGGTAGATATTATTCTTCAAAAAGATGGGGAAAAGCCGGTATATAAAGGCGTTGATATACCTACAAGTTCATTTTCGGTTGATATATCTGAAAGCGGCAAATACAAAGTTTCTGTAATAGGAAAAAATGCAAAAGGAAATATTAGCATTATTAAAAGACATAGTGATAAGTAATATTTTTAATATTATTAAATAGTATTGAAAATAACGTTTATAAATTCTAATTAAATAATAGGGTTACATTGAAAGGTAGGGTTAAATTATATGCAAATCAAGGAAAGAGTTCAAAAATTACAAGAATTAATGAAACAAAATGGCGTAGATGCTTATATAATACCAAGCTCAGATGCACACCAAAGCGAATATGTAGCTGCTCATTGGGGTTCAAGAAAATGGATAACAGGGTTTACAGGCTCAGCGGGAACATCTGTTATTACATTGGAAAACGGAAATGGACTTTGGACAGATGGAAGATACTTTATACAAGCTGAAAAACAATTAGAGAATTCCAGTATAGATTTATATAAGATGGGACAGCCGTCAGTTCCAACTATTGCAGAATGGTTAAAGGAAAACTTGAAGGATGGAGCAACTATCGGTTTTGATGGAAAAGTTATATCTAAATCTTTCTACGATAGTTTAGATAAAGCCTTA
>DCPV01000283.1:8305-10609 GCA_002323775.1 Firmicutes bacterium UBA1535
ATAAAGCCTTATGTTCAAAAGAAATAAAATATAATTTAGAGAATGACTTAATTGGTCAAATTTGGAATGATAGACCTGAAATTCCAATGGATAATTTCTATTCATTAGATGTTAAATTCGCTGGAAAATGCAGAGTAGAAAAATTAAATGAAGTAAGAGAGCATATGAAGGCAGAGTCTATTACTCATTTTGTTTTAAGCTCGTTAGATGATATTGCTTGGTTATTTAATATTAGAGGAAATGATGTTCCTAATAATCCTGTTATAATATCTTATGCGCTTATATCAATGGATGAAACTATATTATTTGTTGATTCTAAAAAGCTTACTGATGATATTAAGTCTGAACTTATTAAGGATGGTATATCTATAAAGCAATATGATGAATTAGATAAATGCTTAAAAACATTAAATAACAAAAATGTAGTATCATATGATCCGGCAAAGACAAATATGTGGATTGTAAATTCTCTATCTTCTGATGTGAAAAAATTAGAGGAGCAAAATTACACTACTAAATTAAAAGCTGTTAAAAATGATATAGAACTTCAAAATATGAGAGACTCACAGATTACAGACGGAGTAGCTATGGTTAAATTCTTGTACTGGTTAGATACTAATTTAGGAAAAGAAAAAATAACCGAAATTTCTGCAAGTGAGAAATTAGCACAGTTTAGAGCTGAGGGAGAAAATTTCAAGGGTATGAGCTTTACAACTATAGCAGGCTACAAAGAGCATGCGGCAATGATGCACTACTCATCAACTCCTGAAACTGATGTAGAGCTTTTAAAAGAAGGAATGTTCTTAGTTGATTCAGGCGGACAATATTTAGGTGGAACTACTGATATAACTAGAACTATGGTATTAGGAAATCTAACACCAGAAGAAAAGAGAGATTTCACTTTAGTTCTTAAAGGCTTTATAGGTTTAAGCAGAGCTAAATTCTTATATGGCAGTACTGGAACTAACCTTGACATACTTGCAAGAGGACCATTATGGCAGTATGGTATAGATTATAAGTGCGGTACAGGTCACGGTGTAGGATTCTTTTTAAATGTCCATGAAGGACCTCAAGGAATTAGAAACAATCATGTACCTGCTGTTTTAGAGGCTGGTATGAATGTAACTAATGAGCCAGGTGTTTATAAAGAGGGTAGACATGGTATTAGAATAGAAAATATGCTAGTAGTAAGAAAAGATGAAGAAACTGAATCAGGACAATTCATGAGCTTTGAAACAATTACTTTCTGTCCGATAGACTTAAACGGAGTGATTGTTGATATGCTAAACCAAGAAGAAAGAGCATGGTTAAATAACTACCATAAGGAAGTTTACGAAAAGTTAAGCCCAAGCTTAAATGAAGAACACAGAGCATGGTTAAAGTATAACACAAGAGCTATATAATAAATACACAGATTACTTTTCAATAATAAAACCCTCTAAAAAACTTGGATTTTTTAGAGGGTTTTTAATATCTATTTTTATAAAATTTCTTAAGGTTATCTATCCTTAATATTACGGTTTTTAATGACTATTTTAAGTTTCTTTCTTTTAATTTTCGAATTAGTTTTATTAACTCATACCATAATACCGATACCGCTGCTAAAGCAAAAGTTATTAGTGCTTGCTTTATTGATAAAGGGGATAATTTCAAAATTTGATTAAGTGGTGAGTATAAAATAATTCCAAGTCCCAAAAGAGTAAAGATGTTTACAGCCCACATTACTTTATCTTTCATAAGTTTTTTGATTGATATAAAAATATAATCATGTTCAGAGCTGTTTACTTGAACTAAAAATAAATTTGCTAGCATAATTACTCCGAGACCCATTGAACGAGCTAGTGCTGCGTTATTTGGATTATTTAACAGCATGGTATAATATACTATAAAGGATGTAGCGAAAACTGCTATGCCTTGTAAAATACTCTTAGTTAAAAGTCTTTTATCTAGCATTTTCTTTTTTGTATCTCTTGGTTTTCGTTGCATGATATCACTTTCAGCAGGCTGGCGTTCAAGTACTATAGAACAGGTTGGGTCTATAATTAATTCTAACAACGCTACATGAAGTGGTAAGAGAAATAAATTATCAGAAGATATACCAAGCAAAGGAGCGAGTAAAGATGATGCTGCTATAGGAATATGAATTGCAAATACATAGCCCACGGCCTTTCGGATATTATCAAAAATTCGTCTTCCATCTTTTACTGTATCCACTATAGTAGAAAAATTATCATCCATCAAAATTAAGTCAGCCGCTTCACGTGCAACCTCACTGCCACGTCCACCCATTGCTATACCAATATC
>DCPV01000283.1:10672-14757 GCA_002323775.1 Firmicutes bacterium UBA1535
CCATCTATAATGTTATCATAATTTTGCATACCGATTTTCTTTGCGATAGCTGCTGCAGTTACTCCATTATCACCTGTAATCATTACAGTGCGAATTCCTGCTTGGGTACATATTTTTATATCTTGTTTTACTGACTCACGTGGTGGATCTGCTAGACCCACTAATCCATTTAAAGTAAGTTCGCATTTAGTTATTTCGGCAGGAATGTCAGATTTATCATTTAGCTTTGCTGATGCCACTGCAATCACACGTAGTCCCTGTGCACTCATTGTATGAACATAGTTTTGTATTTTTTCTTGTTCATTGTCGCTAAGATGACAAAGCGGAAGTATACCTTCCGGTGATCCCTTTGCTGCAATTATAATTTCTTCATCATGATGCCAGATATGCCCCATCATCTTAAGTTCATTGGTAAAGGCGTACTCATCAATAAGCTCTCCATCAAATAGATGAGATTTTAGAATACCTTGATCTTCGCAGTAGTTAAGCATTGCTTTTTCCATAGGGTCATAGGCATCTGTTTCACAAGCAAGTCCCATCGTATGTATAAGCTCAGCTTTATCGTCATATACTGCCCAAATATCCTGCACTGTCATTTGATTCATTGTAATTGTACCAGTTTTATCAACACATAGAACTGATATAGCTCCAAGTGTTTCTACGCTTGGAAGACGTCTTACAAGGGATTTTTTCTTTGCTAGTCTCCATGCTCCCATAGATAAAAATACAGTGAGAATCACCGGAAATTCTTCTGGTATCATCCCCATAGCAAGAGCAATACCTGATAGAATACTTTTTGTTAGTCTTTCTCTAAGTATATTGCTAGAATTGTTAAACCATGTTAAGATGCTGACTATTACAAAGAGTGTAGCAGCTATAATAACACAGGTTTTTATAAGCTTGCTGATTTGTTTCTGAAGTGGCGTGAATTCTTCTGGTGCTTCTAAAATCATAGTACCAATTTTTCCATATTCTGTATCAGCGCCAATTTTATCTACTATAACGGCTGCTGTGCCTTGTGTTACAAGAGTTCCGGCATAGCAATAATCTTTTCGCCAATAATCTTTAGATAATTTTGCTTCGTCAATTGTTGTTTTTAAAACACACTCTGATTCACCAGTTAAGGAAGATTCATCAATACAAAGATCATTTTGACGAATGATGATACCATCAGCAGGAATTTTCACTCCTTCCTGTATCAGCATCATGTCTCCGGGGACAAGATTTGAGGTTAAAATCACAGTTTCTTCACCATCTCTAATTACTCTGATTTGTGGAGCAGATAGGTTTTTAAGAGCATTTAAGGTTTTATCAGTTTTCCATTCCTGTATCGTTTCGATACTAATTACTCCAACTACAAAAACTAGCATTACTATTGCTTCACGTGCTTCGCCAAGAAGAAAATAAATAATGGCAGCAATCATCAGAAGAAGGAACATCGGCTCAGATAAAACATGTAGGATTTTTAAGAAAATATTTTCCTTTTTTTGTGGAACAAGTTCATTTTTACCGAATTTGGACTGTCTTTTTTTTGCTTCGTCAGTAGTCAGTCCCATACTGATTTCATAATCATTTTTCACAAGCGTTACCTCCATAAAAGATAACTCTTATACACTAAAAATTATATCAGTCCTGTTCCAAGATACAAAAAAACACATCAGAGGAACAGCTACTGTCCCACAGATGTGTTGATAATTCATCTGTTGCCACAATGTGGCCCGGCCACTCAAATTCAAGAGAATTTGCGCCTGTTCAGTTTGTACTGTTGAGTCCCATCAAAAAAATTGATTGAGATGCAGTGCAAAGAGTTTGAATCATTATACTATATATATATTTGTTAGTCAACAAAATGTTCCATGGAATTATATGAAATAACAAAAATACAATTATTAGTAGCATTGTGTCGTAAGAATACATAAACTGATTATGTATTCTCACGAAAGGATGTGACATGATGAATTGGTTATTTATACTTGGCTTTGCATTATCATCAAGCTTTGATAATCTAGGAGTCGGTATTACTTATGGAATAAGAAAAATCCATATTAGTGCTTTTTCAAACACTTTAGTTGCAGTTATATGCTTTGTACTTAGCTATTTAGGGATTATATTTGGAAAATGGATTTCAACTATGATTCCGGGAATACTTCCGGTGCTTATAAGTGCAATTTTTTTATTTGCTATTGGCTTTAGAGTTATTTGGATTTCGTTGCCTCATAAGAGACAATTGGAAGAAAAACCTGTAGAAATGAAAGGATTTTCATCAATATTGCAAAATCCTGAATGTGTTGACTTTGATAACTCAAAAGACATTGGAATTTTAGAAGCATTGGTGCTTGGAATTGCACTCTCTGCTAATGCACTCAGCAATGGTTTAAGTGCTGGATTGCTTGGTTACACACCATTTGCTATATCATCTGCAACAGCTATTGGAAGTTTTTTAGCAATATGGTTTGGCGTAAAAATAGGTCAAAAATTTGCAGACATACAGATAGGACCATTTAAACTCGGACAATTCGGAACCTTAATCAGCGGAATACTTCTTGTGCTTATAGCAATCAGAAGTTTTATATAATAGAGAATATGCCAACATAACAGAAACTCAAGGAAAAATAGTATTATTTTTCTTTGAGTTTTTTTGTTATGTGTCAAAAAATTATCAGACTTCAACTCATAAAACACAAGTTATTATTTTATTGACTTTTATAAATCTTTTTGAGATAATAACTAATACTGATGATTAAATCTATTAGTGATATTAAAATCACTAATGTGATAGTTAGTACTATGATATTCCCATAAAAAATATTAGTATAATATTAGATTAAAATAGATAGGAAAAAATTTTTATGTTAAATGTTTCATTTATAACTTTAGGTTGTAAGGTTAATCAGTTTGAATCAGAGGCAATGATGGAGCTATTTGAAAAGGAAGGTTTTAAAATAATTCCTGCTTGTGATAATAGCGATATTTTTATTATAAATACCTGTGCTGTGACTAAGGAAAGTGACAGAAAATCAAGACAATTAATCAATAAGGCTAAGAGAATAAACAAAAATGCTATTGTTGTTGCTGTAGGCTGTAGTGTTCAATTGAACAGCGAGAGAATTAGCGAAGAAACTTCAGTTGATATAGTTATAGGTACAAAAAATAAAAGTGAAATAGCAAGGCTTATAAAAGAAAAATTAAATAATATTAACAATGATAATAAGATAAGCGATGATTATATTAAAAATAATGATACTATAAATAGTTATAGTTTTGATGATGATAAAATTTATGGCGTTAGTGAAGAAAAATCAAATATAAATAACGTTAATTCAAATGTTGCTAAGTTTAAACCTCATGAGAGCTTTGAAGAATTAAGCATAAGCAAAGAGCATGATAAAACAAGAGCTAATATTAAAATACAGGATGGCTGTAACCAGTTTTGCAGCTATTGTATAATTCCTTATGTACGAGGTCCTATAAGAAGTAGAAATGAAGAAGATATAATCAAGGAAATAAAAACCTTGTCAAATAATGGATATAAGGAAATTGTACTTAATGGCATACATCTTAGTTCTTTTGGAAAAGATTTAAAAAAAGAAGAAGCCTTAATTTCGATTATTGAAGAAATAAATTCTATAAATGGAATAGAGAGAATTCGCTTTGGCTCACTTGAGCCAAATATAATAACAGAAAGCTTTATGCAAAGATTATCTAATTTGGATAAAATCTGCGACCATTTTCATTTGTCACTTCAAAGTGGTTCTGATACAGTGCTTCAAAGAATGAATAGAAAATATACAGCTTCTGAATATATGGATAAGGTTAATTTAATCAGAAAATATATGCCGAATAGCGGTATTACTACTGATATAATTGTAGGCTTTCCGGCTGAAACAGAAGATGAATTTAATGAAACCTTAGAGTTTGTAAAAAAAATAAACTTCTCGAGAATTCATGTATTCAAATATTCTGTAAGAGAAGGAACAAAGGCTGCCAGCTTTGAAAATCAAGTTGATGAAAAGATTAAATCAGAAAGAAGTAAAATTCTTATAAGTCTCGCTGATAAAATTGCACATAATTTCATGCAGGAAATG
>DCPV01000217.1:0-947 GCA_002323775.1 Firmicutes bacterium UBA1535
GAATTATGTTCAAATTTTTTTGTCTTTTCTTTTATATAATTAAAAATAGATATATCCATTTTATAAACTCCTCATTTTACGCATTTGACTTTATGATAGTTGTTAAGTATTTTTAAATATATATTTTATTCCGCTTTCCCTACTGTAGCTATATATATTGTAAATTGCGTTTCTCCATCGATATTCAGCATTGAATTCATTGTATCATCATCATAATGTCCAATTGCACAAACACCTAAATTCAGCTTCTCAGCAACTAGATATAGATTTTGACATACATGACCAGCATCTAAAAACAAGTATCTATAAGACCTTTCAGCATACGACCAAGTCATTCTGTCAGGCACTGCTGTCCATATAAAGGTAACATTACTGTTTTTAACTTGCTTCTGCTCATCACAGGCAAGTGTAAATTTTTCTGCTAAGTTTTTATTTATATCTAATTTTAACAGTGCATGCTCCAATGCAACATATTTATACAAACCACTTTCTAATCCATCAACATTGTTTATAAGCAAAAATGTTTCAAACGCATTTCTTGCTCCTGCTGATGGAACATTTCTAAAAGCCACAGCATTTGGAACGATACGCTTAACTCCTTGTGTACACCATAATAATAGTGACAGTTCATTAATTGACATTGTGATAGAAGCATAATCTCTGATGCTTTTACGTTTTTCAATTGCCTCTACCACATCCATGCTAGGAAAGCTTGATGAATCAGCAATAGGCAAAGCAATTTTATCGAATTCGCCCTCAGGATTTTGTTCAAAATCAGGTCTAGGAATTCCATCTTTTCTTCCACTCATTCCCATATTGGATAATTTTGTTTTATTCATAAATTCTTTAATTATAGAGTTTTGCATAATAATCTCCTTTTTAAACTTTATTTTTTTATTATAATCAACTGATTAATATTTTATTAATAACATACCTTAACCCGTATT
>DCPV01000217.1:1091-3908 GCA_002323775.1 Firmicutes bacterium UBA1535
TTATATAATATATTTACTAAATTGTAAATAAAATGAATATAATAATTATATCCATAAAAAAACGGAGCTTGAATATCTCCGTTTCTAAATATTAAATTTTTAAAATCCCATTTTTTTAAAAAATAATATTGCGTTTGCTCTATCAGTTATTCCTGCCTTGCTATATATTTGACTAATGTAATTCTTAACAGTGCCAATAGTTAAATAAAGCGCCTGTGCTATTTCTTTATTGCTCTTTCCCTGCATAATTAATTGAATGATTTCCTGCTCTCTTGATGAAAAATCTGAAAGCAATATTTCAGATTTTCCTTGTTGACTAATATGCTTTGTTATTTTAACAGCAATATTGCATGGTAAAATTATAGCTCCTCGCATTGTATCATGAATTGCTTCTGCTAATTTAACCCCGCTAATATCTTTAAGAAGATATCCGGAAGCACCATGTGCTATAGCTCCAAGAATGGACTCATCATCATCAAAGGTTGTCAGTACAAGAATAACGATTTCAGGAAAATCACGTTTAATTAATTTGGTTGCTTCAACACCGTCCATTTGTGGCATACGAATATCCATGATAACAACATCCGGTCGATGATTTTTCGATTGTTCATAAGCTTCTAAGCCATTTGCAGCTTCTGCAATTACTTTAATATCAGGATATGCTGCAAGAAGTGCACGCAATCCATCTCTTATAATAGTCTGGTCATCTACTAATAATACAGTAATTTGGTCCATAATATGTCCTCATTTCTAAGAAAATTTATCTCGTTTCCGTTCTAATTCTAATTATATATTTCTTAATTTCTTAGCTTATGTTTTTCACTTGCATAATAGGAATTATCAGATTTACAGTAAAGCCTTCTCCATCTGAACTTTCGATATCAAACGTTCCTCCTACACTTTGAATACGTTCTCTCATTATAGACAGACCAGAGCCAAGCTTTATATCTGATGAGCCAGTACCATTATCTGTAAAAGTAAATTGCAGCTGTTCCTTATGCTCTTGAATCAGAATATCAGCTTGTGTCGCTCGCCCATGCTTAATAGCGTTCGTCACACATTCCTTTATTGCTGAAAGTAAAATGCCCGTTTGAAGTGGAAATAAACGAATATCTGAGCTTATAACACTCTGAATATCAAAGCCAGTATCTATGTAAATATCATTCAAAAGTTGATAATAAGCAGCCAAAAATTCTACTTTATTTTCTGTTCTAACAGCTTTAATTGAGTCACGAAGTTCCGAAATTCCACGTTTTACCAATTGTTTTCCTTGGATAAGCTTTTGTGTGGATTCATCTGCTTGCTTTAATAAAAGTTCTCTAGTCATTTCTAGTGTTAAAATAGCTGAAGTTAGTGTATGTCCAACTGTATCATAGTCTACTTCGCCAATACGCTCATATTCTTCGACTATAGCTATTTCCTTAAGCTGTTTTATAATCTTTTGTACAGATGTGTCTATTTGTTTTGATAAAAGTTCTTCAGCTAATTCTAATGTTAATATAGCTGCAGTTAGTGTATGTCCAACTGTATCGTGCATTTGACCGGCAATACTATTACGTTCTTCAATTATTGCCATTTCTTTGAGTTGATTTGATCGTTCTTTCATTGAAAAAAACAAATTATCTACTGAAGTATCTAAATATACACGCATGTTACATTTCCTCCTCTTTCATAGACTTTTTGTGAGCTTCGTTGTAAATTATTAACAATTTATTATTTTATAACATTTTACTTAATATTTGTAATAAGTTTATCACAATAAAATAAATTTAACAATAATAAATATCTATAATATTATGAAATAAAAAAAACATTTAATTCCAACTCGTTCCCTCAATAAAAAAGAAAAATTAACTCTTATTATTTCAATTATAATAAAATAGCAGTCATGTTACAAGTGACCGTGGTCATATTTTTGGTAATAAAATAGAATAAAATTTTTTTCAACTTTGTAACCCAATAGATATACTCACATATAATATACCAAACATAATAATCAAGGAGGTAACAATTTATGGGATTTTTCGGCGGATGTGGAGATAACTGTGGTGGTGGCGGAGGAAGCAACCTACTATTTTTCTTCCTTTTATTGGTAATATTAATGTGCAACTGTGGTAACAATAATAACGGTTGTTGCTAATAGTTTACAAGCAAAATGGTATGCTGTGCTAATCTCAATAATAAAATTTTTTAAAATTAAATAAAATTGTGATTAGTATCTCTATACTCACACTCCAATAAATAACATTTAGCATTATATTTTGAGTATTAATAAAATAAATAGATGGTAAAGGATTAATTTTACCATCTATTTATTTTTATTATTTTTATTTACCGAATTTTGTAACTATAAAATCTTTAAAGGCTTCTTCTGTTCTTGAAAAATATCTATTGCTGTGATATACAAAATATAGCTGTCTTTTTAGCTCTAAGTCTTTTATCTTAATAGCTATAATAGAGCCTTCCTTAATTTCTTTTTCTACAGCAAGCTTAGATATCATTGTTATGCCCATATCATTTTTCACTAAAGTTTTAATAATTTCATTATCTTCAACTCTTATTTTTGTCTTTAAATTTTCTAAATACAAATTTTTCATATTTAAGTAATTCTCAAAGGTTTTAAGAGTTGCAGAGCCTTTTTCTCTCAAAATAAAATCATGCTCAAACAAAAATTCAATTGGTACTGTTTTATCCTTAAGACCAGAATATTTTGATGCAGAAGCGGCAATAATCAACTCGTCCTCAGCTATAGGAATATAGTTCAAGCTGCTTTTCTTATACATAGCTCCAGTAAAGCCAAAATTAATCATACCATCT
>DCPV01000056.1:0-4444 GCA_002323775.1 Firmicutes bacterium UBA1535
GTTTAACACTTCACATTAGTTTTATACATAATTTATGAATTTTCTATCTCTATGTTATTTTCTACCTCTGCGTTATCAGTCGTTTCATACTCACATTTAGGTATGTTCACTATCGCCTTGAACAAATCTCCATCTATTTCTAAATTTAAACTTCCTTTTTGCATTTCCATTAAATCCTTAGCTATAGCTAGTCCTAGTCCGCTTCCCTCGCTATTTCTTGATTCATCTGCTCTTTTAAATCTTTCCATCAGCTCATCTACCGCTACATTCAACTCGTATGAAGATATGTTTTTAATTATTAAAGAAATTTTGTCAGAGCTTTCATCATTAACTACACCTATATAAACTCTTGAACCTCTTAAGGCGTATTTGAACACATTAGATAAAAGATTTTCTATAACCCTCCACAATAGCCTACCATCTGCTAATACATATGTTTTTTCTTCTGGAATACTCACTTTAAAATGAAGTCCCGATTTTTCAATCCTATCATCTAACTCGGCTAAGCCCTGTTGAATTAATGAAAAAACATCAAGTCTTTCAAGTTCAATCGGCATATCTCCGCTTGAAGCCTTGGCTGCTTCAAATAAATCCTCAGTAAGAATCTTAAGCCTTTGTGATTTTTGTTCTAATATATCAAGGTATTTAGAAGCATTTTCTGAATCCATACCCTCTTTTTTCAGTAAATCAACATAATTTATAATCGAAGTCAAAGGAGTTTTAATATCATGAGAAACATTTGATATTAGCTCTGATTTCATTCTTTGACTCTTAACTTCGTTTTTAACAGCCTTGTCAAGCCCCTCTGCTATGCTGTTTATGTCATTTGCAAGCATTGCAAGCTCTCCTCTCCCCGCAATTGTAGCTATAATAGAATTTTTAATATCTCCATCCTTTATGTTTTTCACAATTTGTTTAATTAAATTAAATTTTTTCACATAAATAAATACTAGATATACAGCTACGGGGAACACAACTACAATTAGAGGAGGAAATTCAATTGATAAAATACAGGCTACAGTAAATAAGCTTAGTACAATCATCGCTTTAATCATCAAAGGTCCGCCCAAAAATAATTCTATAAAAAATCTATAAATATTATGCAGTATTTTATATATCTTAGATAATACTATATATATCAACGAATGTTTTATAAACGATTTATTCTTCATATGTCTAATGAGTGATAAAACAAGTACTATAAGTACACAAGCCACAAGCAATATAGATAAAATTATAGGAATTATATTATAATAATTGATACTTGGACCATCTCTAACAACATCTATACCTACAAACATAAATGTTGCAATAATTGCTAAGTTCAGGTCGGTAAGTAGTAATTTATCTACAAAGCTTAGGTGTATCTCATCATCTGAGCTTTTTTTGCCTGTAACAAATACAAGATAAATAAATGAAATCAATATCGCTAATATTGATGATATTGCAATCTTAGCTGCTTCAAGTAATGTTTGTCTATCTTTATTCCATTGATCTATAGTAGACTGTAAAAAGGATTCGGATAGTCCAATATTAATTTCATATCTAAAATTTGATGTATTACCACCAGTAGATTCATTAATCAGCATGCTTATATATGAACGCAGTTCAGGACTATCCGGGCTTAAGTCAACTCTTTCGTTGCTAATATAGACATGACTCCTAAGAGATGCAAAGCTTTCTTTGCTCCTAGAAGTATTTTTAACTATATCTGTACCGTCAGTAGCATTGTAATCTATCCACTGATTTCTTGCAAAATACCCCATTGCCACATTATATTCCTGTAGGTGATTATACCAATTAAGTGCTGTTATTACGTTTCTAATAGAATCCGCATATATTTGTGCATGATCTGTACTTTCTAAAAAGTTTTCTTTTGTCAGAGCTTCAAAATAACGTACATCCTTAACATCATATAATGATAATAAAATTCCCAATACACTTGTTATTATAATAATAAATGCTAACACCTTTAATAAAATACTTCTGCTAATTTTTTTCAACTTTGTAGCCAACGCCCCACACCACCTTCAAATATCTTGGTTTTTTTGGATCTATTTCTATCTTTTCTCGAATTCTGCGAATATGTACAGCAATAGTATTATCCGAGCCACAGGATAATTCATTCCAAACGCTTCCGTATATATTATCTATTGAGAATACTTTGCCCATGTTTGAAATAAGCAATAATAAAATTTTATATTCGACTGGTGTTAGCTTTACAGGCTCACAGTCTACTGTTACTTCTTTCTTTTCGTCATCTATGACGAGTCCTCCTGTTTTAAAAACATTCTGCTTAGAAACAAAGTTACCAAGCGAGGTATATCTTCTAAGCTGTGACTTAACTCTTGCTATAAGTTCTAAAGGATTAAATGGCTTTGTCACATAATCATCAGCACCCATGTTAAGACCTATTATTTTGTCTGTATCTTCGGATTTTGCCGAAAGCATTAATACAGGAACATTGTAAGATTCACGTATCTTTGAAGTTGCCTTTATACCGTCCATCTCCGGCATCATGATATCCATAATTATCAGATGAATCTCATTTTCTTTCATAAGCTCTATAGCTTGTCTGCCATTGTAAGCTTTGATTATATTGTATCCTTCATTTGTAAGATATATCTCTATCGCCTCTACAATTTCTTTTTCATCATCGCAAACAAGTATATTCATTGCATATCAAATCCTTTCTCTAATATTTGGGAGTGTTATATAGTAATACTAATCTGAAAATAACAAACACCTAAGCTTGTATACTATTTTCAATATTTCTATGTATTCACAATAAATTTGGGGGTTATAGTAAAACTTTATAGCATTATTATACTACAAACACTCTCCATAACATAGAAAAATTATAAAACAAATTTATTAAGAAAAAAGTAACCAAATTCTTAAGATTTTATGAATATTGAATATTTTAACTTATATTTATCACAAAAAAACAGGCGAAGTAACACTCCGCCTTTAAAACTTTCTATTTAGTTTTAATTTTAATGCTGCCTGTTCCAGTACTTGCTTCTATATCGCAGTAGCTTGATTCATTGTTTATATCTGCTCTTTTTTTGTATGTATTTTGATTTATTTCTATTCTCCCAAGTCCTGCTTCTATATTATAATTATAATCTTTCTCTTTACCTTCAAGCTCAAGCTGTATACTGCCTGTTCCGGTATTCATATCAATTTTATTTTTAATATCTCCATTTATAAAAACACTGCCTGTTCCACTTTCTATTTCTATTTTGTCAACCGAAATATCATATAAATTTATACTCCCCGTTCCACCGGCAATATTGCAGTCGGTTACATCAAGCCCTTGTATAGTAACTGAAGAAGTTCCAGAATTTATTTTAAGAAACTCTGCTGATATATTGTTTAATTTTATACTACCAACTCCATTGTTAATATTTATGTTATTTAATTCATTTTTAGCTGGTATTTTAATCAACAGTTCTCCCTTTCCCTTTTCAGAATTAAAGCTTCCGTTAAAAAACCAAGTTTTTTCCTGTCTTTGAGAAATTATTAAATCTCCATTTTTACATTCTATCTTATTAATATCTTTTCCATTAGACGTAATTATTGGCTTTTTCAATGTTAATTGAACATTATTTATATTATTATCTTCTTGTATTACAATAGAATAAAAGCCTAAATCTAAATTGATATTTTTTACATAGTCGTATTCCTTATTTATCGTCTCTTTTTCTACATCAGAGTTTAAATTTTCTTTATTTGCCAATGCTAAATCTGATTCATCATTGTTATAACTCATCATAATCTTTCCTAAAACGAGTAGAACAAGACCAACTATTATTATAACTATAAGTGTTTTTTTCATTTTCAATCGCTTTGCCTTTCTTTTATAATTTTTTTAAATATAAGCTGCTATTATATCCTTAAATTATTCTTCTCTGTTTTTAATAAAATCAATTATTGCCTTTATTAGCTTAATAATTACTATAAATATTACAATCAATAGCGCTATGCTTAATATTCCTTTTCCTAAATAGTAAAGTATGCCGCCTATTGATGTTAAGCCCACAAATGGAATGGAAAATATCGCTGCTATTCCAGATATTGCTATACCAAATGCCGCTCCAATAACTCCAATTATTGCTCCAAACAATCCCATTAAAAGTCCAAATAATGTCATGATTATTGGGAAAGCTACTATAGCACCTATTATAATCAGAACAATATAAATAGGCTTAATTTCTCTTTTTACCTTAGGATGTTTTTCGTTATAACTTTCTTTATAGCTATATGAATTATTTTTATTGTTTCCTCTGCTTTGTTCAATACCATAGCCCCTATCGTTTTTATCAGCAATATAATCACTATCCCCAAAAATTGTAAATTTATTTACTGATATTGAATCTGCATTTGAGCTTGAATTTCCAATTATTTCTTGAGCTATTTTCTCTATATCTCCAAGCTCATC
>DCPV01000056.1:4542-5946 GCA_002323775.1 Firmicutes bacterium UBA1535
AAGCTCATCAACAACGCTATCTTCATTTTCAGCACCTGCATCATCAAAATATTCCTCATAATAGCTTATAGCCTTTTCTCGTTCATCATAAGGCAAGCTACTGAGCCTATTTCTTAATTCATTGATAAACTGCTTCTTATCCATCTATTTCCCTCCATGAAAAACCTTGTTAATTTTTTCTGAATATAATTTCCATTCTTCTAAATACACGTCAAGTACATCTTTACCTCTTGTAGTAATTTTATAATATCTTCTATTTCGACCCTGGTAAGGCATATCGTATGTTTCCAAACATTCATCCTTTTGTAGCCTTCTAAGGACTGGATATAGTGTAGATTCTGATATGTTTATAACTTCTCGAACTTCCTGTGTCAATTTGTATCCATACGCATCATCTCGTGATAAGACTGATAAGACACACGCATCTAGCAATGCTGACCCTAATTGAAATACCATATTTACCTCCTTTAGCTATCATTTTATCTTATGATATAATATTATATGGCATATAATATTATATGTCAATAATTTTTTTTGATTTCTAAAAAATATAAAAACCACAAAGAAAATTGCTGACATGCCTTTCTTTGTGGTTTTTTACATTATATTAAGCTTCTATCTCGTTGTATAAAACAACACAATTTCGAGATAATTCTTTTGCCTTATACATAGCTTCATCCGCTTTTTTCACACAGGACATGAAATCCTTATCGCTTTTTTCAACTTCGTATAAGCCAATACTTATAGTTATATTTATCTTGACGTTTTTACTCAGTATAAATTTTTTATTAGCTACGAGGTTTCGAATTTTTTCGGTCAAAAGCTTTGCTCCGTCACCTCTTGTATTGGTCAAAACTAAAAAAAATTCTTCTCCTCCATATCTGCCGGCAAAATCAGTTTTTCTGATATTTCGAGAAATTAATTCTGCTAATGACCTTAATATCTTATCGCCCTCAACATGACCATAGGTATCGTTGACATTTTTAAATCTATCTATGTCAATCATAGCTACTGTCATTTTCTGACCTGTTTTTTTAAATACATTAAAGCCATCATCTCCAAATTTAAAAATTTCACGCCTGCTATATAAACCTGTTAAATTATCATATATAGCAATTCTTTCCATTTTCTTGTATGTAATTGAATTGTCTATAGCTATAGAAACATAGTTACTTAATATCTTTAAGGTATTTAATTCATTTTGAGTATAAACGCCCGTATCATGAGCCTGCACTGTCATTAATCCTATAATTTTATCCTTTAAGACCATAGGAGTAAATAAATATGACAAATACACTGTATTATGACGATTAATATCAGAATAATCTTCAGCCTTATCTACACCCAGATATTTTTTATAATCATCATAAAAATTTTGTATTAAGATATCATCTCTATTATTTA
>DCPV01000113.1:0-478 GCA_002323775.1 Firmicutes bacterium UBA1535
TTGTCTTTCTATATCCTTATCAATATCTCTAACTAATGCTACATCTATTTTTACAAAATTAGGACTTATATGCAGCAGCACTGTCTCTGTATTGTAGCCTGAGCCAAAGTCGTCTATTGCAATTTCTATATTCCAACGCTTAGCAAAAGCAAATTTTCTATCCATACATTCTGAATCCGGTTCTTCTCTTTCAGAAATTTCAATAACTAAATTTTTTATACAATCGCTGTATTTTTCTTCAAATTTTATAAAATCTGAATCGGATAAGCTAGTGTTAGAGATTGAATTTATAAAAAGCTTCTTATCGCTTAAGAAATATCCTTGTATTTTGTAAGCCTCAATCGCCCCATTCCATGTCAAATACTCTAACTGATAAAGCTTTGATTGTTCCTTAGCTAATCTTACAATTTCATTAATTGATTTTAACTTTTCACTTTTAGGTCTCATAAGTGCTTCATAAGCAAAAATTTCACCATTT
>DCPV01000113.1:515-5424 GCA_002323775.1 Firmicutes bacterium UBA1535
TTTTAACATCTACAATAGGCTGAAATGCAAATTTTGCCATAGAATATTCAAAAAATATGTTTAAATCTTCTCTCCCCTCAAGTAAAAATTCATCTCTCTTAAAGGCGTCTAGGTCAAATTCCTTAACAGTTCCTTTTATCGTACGTTTAGCGGAATACATTGCAAAATCAGCATACTTTACCAGCGTTTCGTAATTATCCGCATCATCGGGAAACCAAGAAAAGCCTGAAGAAACTCTTAGTCTAGTACTTCTATTGTTAGGTAAGTTAAATGCTGTATTATAGAGTTTTTCATGGTTTTTATGTATTAAGTCTACCAACTCAGCCTTTGACTCAAAATTATATAGAAATGCAAAGAATTCATCTCCTGACCGTCTTGCAACTATAGCGTTTTGTTCACTTAGTGTAGATATTACCTTAGAAAATTCAATAAGAAATCTATCTCCTACATCATGTCCGTAGTTATCATTGATAAATTTAAGATTGTCTAAATCCCACATTACCATAGCAGCCACACCGGTAATCCCATTTTCTAACAATTCATTAACCTTTTGATTAAAAGAATATCTATTCAACAAATTAGTAAGCAAATCATGGTCAAGCTCGTACTCCAGCTTCATTTTATCTCTTAAAGCATACTCAGCCATGCTCTTGCTATACATTTCAATAGTGCCGGATAAATTGTCTATCTCTTTTATGTAAACCCTATGTAAATTTATAGCCTTTTCAGGACTGCTGTTTTTGATTATATTCTGCAAGCTCACTATAGGTCTGGTAAAAGTCAAACTAAAAATAAATAAACCCGCTACACCAATGAGCATTGATAAAACAAAAGCAAAAATTAAGCTATTCATTAACAAATTCGATTCATTAAGTAAAACAGATTTTTTTGTCATACCGCACAAAACCCACTGTTCATCTGCAAAAGGTGAATTATTTTCATAAAGTCTAAAATTGCTTAAAGAAATAATCTCATAATCACTGGAGTCCATAAATAAGTTAAGCATATATGTTTCGTTTATCAAAGGGTTTCTATATAGCTTAAATGATTTTGACTCTGATACAGCATAATCGTACAAGACTCCTGATCTCAAAACATTTTTAAAATTTTCTCCATCAACTGTTGTAGCAATAAAGTAAGCAGAACTGCTCAAATCATCTAAATTATTTCTTCCTAAGATATCATTTTTTATATATAGTTCTTCATAAGGAAGATTTTTCTTCAAATAATCAATACTTATATCTATACCTACAACACCTTGAAACTTTCCATTATCATCAATTATTGGGACCGAATAACTTATAACATCTATATCATTTTTTGATAATCGAAATGGAGGACTCCAGTATCCATAATTAGAAAAATTTCCTCCAGGATTTTGTTGAACAGCTCGAAATGGCTTAAAATAAAAAGCATCCCTTTTATTTCCAGTATTCAATTTTAATCTTGTATTCCAATTGCTATTCATTGTAAGTCCAACGTCCTTTATGACATTACTTGCACCTACCTCAACTAAAATATCCGAATTATCAAATGAAGCAGTAATAGGGTCTAAATCCCGTATATAAAACGCCTTATATCCATTTTCCGTTGAATAACCATCTTCCAATACAATAAATGCACCTGTCACCTTTGAATGTCTCAGAAATTCTATTAGCGACTCTGCCATAGGCTTATCAATAATCCCACCATTTAGCTTGATGCTATCAGAATATTTTTTTACAATGTTTTCAAAATTGGTATAGCTTGCCCAATTTCTTACCATGTTAGTTTCAAGGTTATTTTTTCTAAAGGATGTTATCCACTGAAAGGCATCTATAGCATTTTTACCAAGCTTGTCTATCGTTCCTTGGTAGGCAATAGCAGCAACAAAAAACAAAGACTGAATTGCAACGATTATTAACATTGGTATAATTAGTTTTCTAAAAATTGATTTTTCTTTTCTTTGCTTCATACAAATGACCACTCTTTATAGTATTTTAAATTTAATGTCCCAATACCAAATAACTTAATTCTTTCTCCAAGCCCTTATACCAACTTTCAAACGAGATATCACTATATCTTAAAATAATGCTTTCGGCATCATTCACAATACCTTCTTTAATATCTTCTCCCTTTTTCTTTATAGATGCTAATTCTTCTTCAATTTTTTTCTTATCTTCAATAGCTCTTTTTAAAAGCGAATCCTCTAAAAGTTTTCTTGCCTGTGTTCCATTTTTTATTGCCTTGCTTGTGTAAAGCTCATAATTGTTGACTTGCTTTAAAGATACCTCTAAAGTTTTTTTCACATTTATTTCAGGCTCTATATTTTTATCCTTTAATATTTTTGTTATAAAATCATAGTCATTTGCATTAGTTTTAACCGGCATATATGATGTGTCAAATGAAAACTGTGAATTTTTTTCGTCACCTGTCAGCCATTTTAAAAACAATGTTCCAGCATATTCTTTAATTTTTGTGCTTTTAGTCATAACAAAGCCAGCGCCTTGTTGAACTGCAATTTTTCTTGCACCTGCAAAATTTGGAAGCGGCAATACTAAAAGCTCTATAGGATATTCTTTCTCATCCTCTAAAATGACATTGGTCGGAAAATATGTAGAACCGCTTGATGAGCCTATAAAGGCTATGATATCTCCTGTTTTAGCATCATCAGATGCGAATTTTCCATATTTACTGTAATATCCATTTACAAACGGCAAATAAAAATTATCCCATATTTTTCTCATAACTTCCTTATTAAGATCAATAGATACTATGTCGTTATCAATTTTAAACAGCTCATGTCCTAATTGATAACTTCCAATCAATATATAATTTGCCATAACATCTCGGCTAAAAAACGCTTTTCCACCACTATAGTCATAATATTTTTTAGAAATCTCTGCAATTCCTTCCCATGTTGAGAGCTTAATTTCACTTTCTCCGGTAGCTAGACAAAATTTATCCCAGTCAGTTTTGTTTATCATAAGAACCTCTGTAGATTTAACAATAGGAATTATTTTTAAACTTTTATTTTTATCAAATCTACCTTCATTAATATAGCTATCAACAAAGCCTGATAGTTCTTCCTCGCTGAAATATTCATCAAAGGATGCAATAAGACCCATATCATCAAGCTCTTTAGCAGTATCTACATAGCTTGCAAATAAGTCCGGCATTTTATCAGCGCCTACTCTTTTCAAAGCAGAACTTTTAATCATATCAATTAAATTATTTACACTTCCTTGGCTAAGGGCTTCAACAGCAATTCCTTTTTCCCTTCCGGTCGTTTCATTAAATTCTTTCACTAAATTATCAAAAGCAGTTTTTTGGGCACCATTATAGTAGTGCCAAACAGTTATTGTCACAGGTGATTCTGGATTTAGACCATACTCTTTACTGCCATTTTTCGAACAGGCCGTTAATGACATACACAGCAACAATATTAGAACTAAAATTCTTTTTGAAGCAATACATTTTTTCATTGTTATATCCATTCCTTTCACCTAATGCTTATAGTTACATTATACACAATTCTACATTATTTTACAACAAATTCTATAAATGTTTATTATTTTTTGTTTGTTAAAACCCCTTACAGTAAGCTACAGCTTCTTATAAATATTTATAGTCGACTATAAAAAATATTTTAAATCTGAAATTTTTTTTACTTTTTCTTGACATAATTTTATCATTATGATATCATTACGATATCATATATATATTAAATAGTGGAGGTAAATATGGAAGAAAAAAATTTACATATTGAGGAAAAAGTAATAAGCGGAAGAAACGGCATGCAATTCTTAATTCTAAATACTGCTTTGATAATATTGAGTATAGCTTTATTTGTATTTGGAATTATTCTCGAAGAAAAAAGTACATCTATTGGGATAATTATTATTATTACCGGTGCCTTGTATGCGTTTGTCATAGGTCCTATCCTATATTCAGGACTTAAGATAATAAAACCTAATGAGGCTCTGATTTTAACTTTGTTTGGTAAATATTATGGCACATTAAAAAAAGAAGGGTTTTTCTATGTAAACCCTTTTGTCACAGCATTCAACCCGACAAAATCTTCACTTATCAATCAAGCTTTTAGTACTGGTCAAATTGTTGCAGCTACAAACTCACAAATCAAGTCTGATGCTCAAAAATCAAAAGATAGTGCATCAGGAAAATGTGTATCATTAAAAGTTATGACTCTAAACAACAACAAACAAAAGGTTAATGATAAGCTTGGCAATCCAATCGAAATCGGTGTAATAGTAATTTGGAAGGTTGTTAATTCAGCTAAAGCAGTTTTTAGTGTAGACAATTATATGGAATTTTTATCAATTCAAGCAGATTCAGCACTAAGAAATATCGTCAGACTTTATCCGTATGATATTTCAAATGATGATGAAACTTCCGATGAACTGTCTTTGAGAGGAAGCAGCCAAGAGGTTGCTGTTAAACTGCAAAAAGAATTGCAAGATAAGGTTGATGTAGCAGGAATTGAAATAATTGAAACCAGAATAACTCATCTTGCATATGCTCCGGAGATTGCAGCAGCAATGCTTCAAAGACAGCAAGCAAGTGCAATAATAGATGCTCGTAAACTTATAGTTGAAGGTGCAGTCGGCATGGTAGAAATGGCACTAAGTCAATTGAGTGAAAATAACATTGTTCAATTAGATGATGAAAGGCGTGCTGCTATGGTAAGCAACCTGTTAGTAGTTCTTTGCGGAAACAAGGATGCACAGCCAATAGTAAACAGCGGATCAATATACTAAAGCAATAAATATGAGTAACCAACAAGAAAAGCAAAAAAAACAAATATTATTAAGACTATCACCGACACTATACGAGCAATTAGTGAAATATGCAGAAGAAGATTTTCGTTCAATAAACGGTCAAATTGAATATCTGCTTACTGAAAGTATAA
>DCPV01000118.1 GCA_002323775.1 Firmicutes bacterium UBA1535
ATTATAATGGAGTTATTAAAGAAATAAATCCTAATAAAGTTCCTAATGATGATAAAATATCTTATATTCACAATGGTATAATTGAAGCAGATAATCCAGGTCTTGTTCAAGTGGGAACTGCTGTGAGTGTATCTACAAATAATAATGGAACTGCCGGAACTACATTAACTTATGCTGGAAAGGTAGATGAGTATTTGGATCAGTCAAAAATTTACCTAACAGGATTTAATATTTCAGATTCTAAAACATATTTAGCGACAAAAGTTTATGTTAAACAAAACGAATTTGTTGAAAAAGGTAAGGAAATATTAAAAATTGCTGGAGCTGATGTTGCGGCAGAAATACAAAATAATATAAATACTATAAAAAATATATATGCAGAAATAGATGTAATAAGAGAAGATATTAATAAGATAAATAAAGGAATTGCTAGCTTAAATGATTTCTCAAACAAATTATTGGTAAAAGCTCCAAATGACGGAATAGTATCTTGGATACGTTGGAATGTAGGAGATAGTTTTGAAGGAACTGCTAGTTCTCAACAATGGGATTTAGAAGTAATTAATTTGTATAATGCAAAACAAATGAATGTTTATACTCAAGTTAGTGATCTTGATGTAAATTATATTCAAGTTGGCTCTAAGGTTGATGTAACAGTTGATGCTATGCCAGGCAAGGTTTTTGAAGGAACTGTAGACAGAATGTATCAAAATATTAACCGTGAAGGAAAAATATCATATGAGCTTAATATCAGCGTTATAGGCGGAGAAGGCTTAAAGCCTGGTTTTAGTGCTAACTGCTTTATAAGCGGTGGTGAATCTTTAAATACTTTGACAGTTCCAATTGAAGCAGTATTTGAAGAAGAATCAAAGCAAAAAGTTGAAGTTTTAAAAGAAGATGGAACAATAGAGTCTGTTGAGATTGAAGTTGGATTGATGAATGACAAAGTTGTTGAAGTTTTAAGTGGGTTACAAGAAGGTCAACAGGTTGTAACTGGAAACTCTAGCGATTTAATGCCAAGTCAATCAATAGATAATAAAAATTCTATAATACCTAAAAAATAAAATGATGGAGGTAAGGTTATGAAGAAAAAAGGAATTATTTCATCCTTCCTTGTTCGTTTAAAATTTTCTGCGATGATGGCATTAAATGGTGTTACATCAAACCTTTTAAGAACCTTTTTAACTGTGCTTGGTATAGCTATAGGTGTAGCTGCTGTAGTTAGCCTTATGGGAATTGGTGAAGGCGCTAGACGGGCGGTAGTAGCTCAGTTTGAAAGTTTAGGTCAGAATGTTATTATAATAAAAGCTAATTTTAATGAATATAATTTTGCGACTAATGAAGCTGCTGAATTAAAAGAAAGGGTTGAAGGAATAGAATACACTACACCTGTAGTATATACTATTGATTCTACGACAAAATCAAAAAAAATTGCAATGAGATGGAGAAGAAATGATTTCTCGCTTGAGGTTTTAGGGGTAAATAACAATTATCCAGCCATAAGAGACCATAAGCTGATGTCTGGTAATTTCTTTACATCATTGCATGTAAAACAAAATGCCCCAGTTGTTGTTTTGGGTTATAACGTTGCTAAATCTTTCTTAAACGGAAGAAGTCCTGTAGGACATATAATGAAAATTGCCGGTATTAATTATAGAATAGTTGGCGTTATGGCTCCTAAGGGAGAGGGTAACGGAGACGGAATAGATGATAAGGTTATAATACCGTATACATCAGCAATGAGAATTTCTGGAACAAAAGACATAACTGAAATTTGGGCAAAATCTAATTCATCAAAAGATGCTGATTTTGCAATGCTTCAGCTAGGAAGAATTTTTACTAGAAAAATAAAAGGTACAACGATAAATCCAAATAAAGGTACTGATGGAGTAGATGGAGGCACAACTGGAGAGGGTGGAGTAGACGTTCCTGCACCGCCAATAGAAAATCCTGGAGAACCTGAAAATCCTGAAAATCCAAAAGAAGAAAATATTTTTACAAAGGGTGAAGAACCTATTACAATCACAAGCTTAAATCAGATGGTAGAACAAGCAGATCAAGCAAACAGAGTTATGTCACTTTTGCTTGGTGGTATAGCAGCTGTTTCGCTACTTGTAGGTGGTATAGGTATCATGAACATAATGCTTGTTGCGGTAACTGAAAGAACAGGCGAGATAGGTGTAAGAAGGGCTTTAGGAGCTAAACAGGAAGATTTGCTTATTCAATTCTTGCTTGAAGCTATATATGTAAGTATCATAGGCTGTCTGGTAGGAGTTATAATGGGTGCATTTGCGATTGATTTAGCTTCAAAATATGGCTTGGATGCAGTAATTAGCTCTCAATCAATAAAAATTGCTATAGGGGTTGCATTGTCATCAGGCTTGCTGTTCGGAGTATATCCGGCAATCAATGCTTCATCATTGCCGCCTGTAGAAGCTTTAAAAAGATCATAGAAATTAAAATAAAATCTAGCATAAGTTGATTACTTATATTAAAAAATTGAAATTAAAATAAAGCAATAAAAAATCGAAGAATATTATAGACAATTTTCTTCGATTTTTTTGTTATTTAAAAGCCTATCTAGCAGCTTATAAACAGTTTATAAGCCTCCCCTAAAAGTGAACTAAATTGAATTAGGTCAAATATTTAATCATATTTTATTATTCCTTATCATAACTTTTATATCTCTATGGTCTACTTGAATGATATGCCCGTCTGTTGCAATTTTACGAAGATACAATGCTGTGTTCTAATCCGCAAAAATTACAATGCAATATTAAGATATATTAGGAAAAGTTTATAAAGAGATACTTGACATGAATAATTGAACAAGATATAATGAATGTATGACTAAAATAATTATAATAGTCATACATTTTTATAAGGAGGGATAAAATGGCAAGGAGTTTTTCAGAAACCGAAAAAGACAATATTCGTAATAAGCTAATAAATGAATGTGAGAATAGTTGGGTGGCTATTGGCTATAAAAATACTAAAATTGATGAACTCTGTTCAAAGGTTGGAATATCAAAAGGGGCTTTCTATTCATTTTTTGATTCTAAGGAGCATTTGTTTTGCAGGGTATTTGATGTTTTCCAGGAACGACATAAAGCGCTTGAAGAAACACTTCCTAAATTTCCGGTTAAAGAAGATATAAGCCATATGATGAAACAATTATATCTTGAATACGATAAAACAAATATACTTACACAACGTAACAGCCCAGATTTTATTAGCTTTCTAAACAGGGCACCCAAAGAATGGATAGAAAAAAGTCTGAAAATCAGCAAGAATTTTATTGCAGACAATATTTTCAACTCCAATCTTAAATTGAAAATGAGCAAAGAAAAAGCAATCGGGATATTCAATGCGCTGCTTGCTATCTTAACAAGCAAAGATATAATTGGCTATGACCATTTCGAAGTGTTCTGTACGTTACTGGATAGTGTTATCAATGAAATATATGAATAACAGGAGGATAGAATGAAAAATGAGCCGATTATACTAATCAAAAACCTTGCTAAAAAATTCGATAATACCTTTGTTGTCAAAGACAGCAATATGACTGTTCCAAAGGGATGTGTTTATGGCTTTTTAGGTGCGAACGGAGCAGGAAAGACCACAATATTCAAAGTGATTACAGGCTTAATATCTCCGACAAACGGAACGGCTGAAGTCTTGGGGTTTGATGTGACAAAGGACAGGGAAAAAGTCTTGCAGAGTATCGGAAGTCTGATTGAGGCTCCAGTGTTCTATGAGCATTTATCAGCATCAGAAAACTTGGAGCTTCACCTTGATTATATGGGTGCAGAAGGCTTTGGAACTAAAACTGCACTTGATATGGTAGGGCTTAATGGAATAGGTTCTAAGCCTGTCGGGAAATTTTCACTTGGTATGAGGCAAAGGTTAGGTATTGCACGGGCTTTTATCCATAAGCCGAAAATTCTGATTTTAGACGAACCCATAAACGGACTCGACCCTATAGGGATACGGGATATACGGAATTTGTTTCTTACACTTATACAAAAGCACGGCATGACAATCTTATTGTCAAGTCACATTCTAAGCGAAATTGAGCATATTGCTGACGTTGTGGGCGTAATTGTAAATGGTACTGTTGTTCAGGAGATTTCTCTTGAGCAAATCAAAGACAAGATGGACATACGATTAGAGGAATATTTTTTTAATATCATGAGCGGAGGAAATATATCATGATGAAGTTAATCAAATTAGAACTTAAACGGAATAATATTCGTACTTATTTGCTGGCAAGTGCTGTTTCATGTGTTTTCCTGATTGGGTTTATATATCTTATAGCAAATGCAGCACAGCTCGAAGATAGCAGTACCCGTGAGATTGCATTTAGAAGCTATACTAACATTTTTCGCCTGATTGGGATAATCAGCTTGGTTATTTTCAGCATTATGTCTGCTATAATGTATTCGAAGTTAATTATAGGTGAATATACGGGAAAACGGGCAGCGTTATTGTTTTCTTACCCTGTTAGCAGAAATAAAATACTTTTGTCAAAATTATTATTGGTCTTTGTATTTACATCAGTTTCAATGCTGATTTGTACAGCTATACCCTATATTGTTTTCAGCATAACAGAATCAGTTTCTCCAATTGTTGTACAGGATGTTATGACAATGGGATTGATAAAAGACGCATTGAAAACATTAGGTGTTTCCGTTTTAGCACTTGGTGGAATCGGGATTGTTTCCCTGAGAATAGGTTTTATTCAAAAATCAGTTCCAACCACTCTAATAAGTGCTCTTTTACTGAGTGCTATCTACGGAAATATCGCAATCAATGCAAATAACATTCTATTCAGAATATTGATTAGTGGTATCGGTCTTATTGTTACTGTTACCGTAATAGTCGAACTATCAAATAAAGTAAACAAAATGGAGGTAGAATGATGTATATTGGATATATTGTTGGAACAATCATTGCGGTTTTAGTTATTGCTTGTGGTTGTGTAGCAGCTATTCATGCAAAAAAGAATCAAAAAAAATGCAAATGGGCTATATGGGCAATTATTTTTGGAATCGTCGCTATGATAACTGCGGTTATAAATTACAACCTGTTCGACTAATTGGAGAAAATTTTATATGCAAAAAACAACTAATCTTGCTTATTTCTGCGAATTTCGCTACACCTATTCCGATTGGCGTAATTACGGAGTTGTGACGGATGTGTCTCTTTATAAATTCTTAACAGATTCTTATATAAGCATACAAAATGTTGGCATCATTGTTTGATTTTACACAGATGAAAAAGAAATAAAAGTAAACGCTGCAATCTCGCAAAAGTATAGTATTTATGCAAGATTACAGCGTTTCATAAGTAAGTTTCCAATTGAAAATTACACTTGATGATAAAGATATATTCCTCAATTTTTTATTGTTTTCAATATTTAAAATTCATAGTACCGCTACAAACTTTTATTATTCCAGTACCATAAAATCAGTTACAAGACAACATACTTTATTATTTTTATCATATCCAAAGTATGATGGGAAAGTACCTTCTTTCCAGCCGGCTGAAAATGCAAGTATATTGCAGTTATTCTTTCCATATGGAATATCTTTATGTAAAAATGCTTTTTTAGAAAATTTTACAGACGAACGTACTAAATTCTCATATTCCTCTAAATCATCTTCAAATAGCATATCTAATTCTTCCATAACACTTTCATCCATGTAAGCACAGATACCATTTTCAACATCAAATCCCAAAAATTCATCATTTTTCAAATTATTAGAATTTTCTCCATCATAAAGTGCCATTGTCCATTTTACCGGGATTTCTTTTGAAAATTCTATCTTGGACAATGCTGTCATCTTTTCTCCATTTTCAAAATCTGCTACATATGCTGATACAGGATAATCACCAGACTTTACCTTGATATCGAAGGCTTGGTCGTCATATAAAAGTATAGGGTCTGTAGCTATGAGTTTCCCAGTTTTTAATTTTAAAGTACCTATATTAACTTTAGTTAAATTTGCTTTTCCAAAATCTGTTTCAATACTGACAGATTCTTTTTGCGTTAAATTGAGAGCATAATTATTTATATACATTTTTTATACATTCCTTTCATTTAAAATTCTTTTTAATTCTTCCATGAAGGTATTTATGTCCTTGAATTGCTTGTATACAGATGCAAATCTTACATATGCGACATCATCTATATTTTTAAGCTCATTCATTACAATTTCACCAATTTGTTCTGTAGATACTTCTGTTTGAAAATTATTGTATAGTTGCTTTTCTACATTCTCTGCAATATTTTCTATTTGACTTAATGAAATAGGGCGTTTTTCACAGGCTCTTATTAATCCATTGATTATTTTATCTCTGTTATAGCCTTGTCTGTTGCCATCCCTTTTAATTACCAAGAGCTGCATCTCTTCAATTTTTTCATATGTAGTAAATCTTTGTCCACATGAAGTACATTCTCTCCTTCTTCTGATTTTAAAACCATCATCAGTTTGCCTTGAATCTAAAACCTTAGTTTCATCAAAGTTACATTTTGGGCAGCGCATAAAATTCCTCCTTTATTGAGTGAAGCTCGCTTCACTTTTTATATATTGGTTGAATTAATTGTAAAAAATTAA
>DCPV01000306.1 GCA_002323775.1 Firmicutes bacterium UBA1535
ATTGAATTGTTTTGCCTTTAGCTTTAAGCGAATCCCCTTTTTTTCGATAGCTGCATTAAATGAATCCTTTAAAACATTGAAATCAGTTAATTTGCTACCTTCAATACTTGTGAAACGATATTCTTTTCCATCATGATGAAGAATAAGGAAAAATCCTTTTGCATGTTTACCAAGAAAAGGTACGGTGGCATAACTGAATACCACAGAACACTTCTTCCAGTCATTAGCTTGAACCCAAACGTATTCTTTTGGAAAACTAGTACCCCAATCTTTTTCAATGTAACCGTCTGCATTCAGGATTTTCCATGATTGATTTCCAATTTGAATATTCCCTGTGACTTTATGATTCATACTGATAATTGAATGGTTGCACTCATTAGGAAAAAATGTAAGCCATCCCATTATGTTGGGCTTTAGAATTGATTGTTTGATAGGGGTGAAATTGCTGAAATAAAATTCACCTTGAACTGAGACACCATTCATTACAAAGTTCAAGAGTATGCCCTTTTGAGATAGCTCATTCTTACCGATTTGAAGTACAAAAGGATCTGTTTTCCACTTCAGCTCATCTATTGGGTAGGTAATGTATGTAGTTTTGTGTTTTAAGCTATCTTGAAACTGGATAAAAGCATGCTTTGTATTTTGGTGAGTCGAATATCCCCATATAATTGAAAGCATTAACCCGTTTTCCTGATCATCAATTTTAGTAAACCAACCCTCAAAAGCATCCTTTTTATCTAATCCAACCATCACACCAAATTGCTTCATAATTATATCAGCTCCTTTTTGAATATTATATTTTAGGTCTCTTGTTAGTGTTTCGGATTGCAGCTAATATATACAACCTTTTTTTGAAGATAAGCTTCTTTTAGATTGTAGCATATAAGGTTTAAAAATAGCGATAAATTGTTGTAAGTGCAACAACTTATCGCTATTTTAATATTAATAGACTATTAAATAATCTTGTGTATTCACTCTTGTTATATTTTCTAAATACTAATTAACAACAATACTTGATATTATATCATTTAAACTTCCCATAAGCTCTTTTATCTCAGCTTCGGTAATGTTATCTACATGAATACCGCAAATAACAGCAACATGCTTATTTAATTTTGAGGATAGTTCTTCAGAAACATGTCTAGCAACTTCATCATCCTTATGACTGATCCTATTTAATACAGATGTAGTAGAACTTATTATGTTCTTATTAGATAAACTAGGTCTTGGAGTGCTAAGTGTTACGCATCCAATATGCGGACTGTCTCCGCCAGAAATTATAACACATAAATCATCTCCAATTTCAATTGACTTCACATTTAGCTTAATTCGACCAAATTCAATCGTAATATCTTGCATAATCTCACCTCATTTTAAAATATTTTACTATGATACAACACAGTCATTGCCTTCTACTCTAACTGTCAGAAGTCCCGTTGACATTTCCTTAAATCAACATGCGTTTCATCTTTCAGAGGAATACCCTCATTGCGAAGCAAGTTACCTTGTTCAATCCATTCCTACTTATCATTAAAAGCTTTTTACTATATTTTCATCCAATCTCTTTAATATTTCACAAGCTAATTTTACTCCATTTACATAGTCTTCATATGAAGATATTCCATAGTGGGTATGTGCATAACGAACAGGTATACCTATAACTATTGTCGGAACACCTTTGTTAGACAAATGAATGGCAGCACCATTAGTTGAGCCAGATTTACGAACAGACTCCTGAACAGGAATATTAAGTTCCTTGCACAAATCCAAGGCATATCTTTGATAGCGAGGATTTGTTATCATTCTGGCATCAATATGTCTAAGCATTGGTCCTCGTTTAATTGCTGTTTGAACTTCATATGCCGGCACGCATGTATCATCAGCAGGACATCCTTCAAACACAATAGCAATATCAGGCTTAATTACATTTGCCGTTAAAGTAGCACCTCTAACTCCGACCTCCTCTTGGGAAGCGGCTGCCCCGACTATATCTACGTTTAATTCCTGACCTTCAAGCTCTCTTAATGTGCTTATTATAGATGCACATCCCAAACGACAGTCAAAGCTTTTGCCAATCATTAAATCATGCTCATCTAAATACTCAAATGTAACATCAGGTGACACAGGCTCTCCAATTCTTATTTTAAACTTATCGACAGCTTCTTCTTTTGATACTGCACCAACATCAACCGTGATGTCATTTATATCAAGAGAGGCTTTTCTTTCTGATTCTGTCATAAAATGAGGCGGCTTGCTTGCGGTAATTCCTAAAATATAATTGCCTTCAGCATTTCTTACCCACATTCTGTGTGCAGGAATGTTGCTGCTCACCCACCCGCCAATTGGAATAATCTGCAATGTACCGTTTGGTCTTATTGCCTGAACCATAAATCCAACCTCATCGCTGTGAGCATCCAACTGTACTGTTATTCTGTTACCTTTGTTTTCTTTTCTGTATATGTATAAGTTGCGAAGACTATCTTCCTTTATAGTACCAAGACCTTGACTATGTTCACGTATTGTGTCAACAACTAAATCTTCAAATCCGGAAACTCCATTAGAATTGGAAATATCCGCAATCATTTGTAATGTATTTTTTTTATCCATTTTACACTCCTTCTACAATTCAACTGTTTTCAATTCTTCTATAAGATCTACTATGTAATCTGCTGTTGTTTGAAGCATTTCATTTCCCCATTCAACTGTGGCTGTATCAGGATGATCATGTCCTATCCAGCCATTTTCAGTGACATTAGGAGTATTTCTAAGCACTTCAAATTCTACACCTTTAAAGCGGATAGTTCTAAATCCCGTTGCCACAAGATTATCATTGATATTTTTCAGCTCTAAAGGTCCACCTATTTCGCTTGTATCTACCAGCGAAGGGTCTACTCCCATTATGCCCGCTGTTTCTTCTCCGCCGCCATGTCCGCCCTTCCAAGCAGGATTCATATCCCATGCCATGAGCCACCAGTTAAGCATAACGACCATAGCGCCTTTTTTCTCAAAAGCAAGACCAATTCTTTCTATAACTTTAATATTTCCCCCGTGCCCGTTCAGCACTAAAATCTTTCTTGCACCATGCCTGTATAGATTATCAATTACAGAATATAAAAATTGATATAAAACCTCATTATCTATATTTATAGTTCCGGGATAATCCTCCAAGGACTGGCAAGCGCCATATGGTATAGTCGGAGCTATTAATATATCACTTTTTTTCTCTATCAGCTCCACTAATTTATCCGGTATTAATGTATCTGTACCCAAAG
>DCPV01000061.1:0-262 GCA_002323775.1 Firmicutes bacterium UBA1535
ATACTATTTCCTTTAGCTCTATACATATATTTCTTAATAATCATAATCGATGTTAATATTAGCATTGACTTATCAATATCTTTTATTTCATTTTCAGGCGAATCGCATATTTCAATAATTTTTTTTATCAAATTTGGAATTATCTTAAAATCAACATTTGCAAGAGAATGTAAGGGTATATGACTTCGATTTGATAAAAAATCTGATAAATCTAACAAACAATTTTTCTCACCATTATCATAAATAAAATAAATTTTATTTT
>DCPV01000061.1:419-4614 GCA_002323775.1 Firmicutes bacterium UBA1535
TAAAATAAATTTTATTTTCAGAAATACTTAAGTTTCCCATATTATATCCCTTCAACCAAATTTTCATTTTTTTCATTAATCATATAATTTAACCTATCTATATTATGATTCCAGTCTAAAAGCTCTTTAGCATATTTTATAATGTTGTATGAAGCTTTTTCTAACTCTTTCTCATCACTACATACTTCTAATAAACTTTCATATAATTTTTCAACATTGCCAACAGGAAAAACTCTTCCGCACTTTTCATTATTTGTTATATCATCAGACGCATCAATATCACTTATTATCATATAGCAACCATTTATTTGAGCTTCAGCCGCAACATTTGGCGATCCACCTTCAGATATAGATGTCAATGCGAAAATTTTTGCAGATTTATATTCATTCCACAACATTTCCTTATCAGCTATAAATCCAGTAAATATAACTTTATCTTTTAATTGAGGATATCTAATGAAGTATTCTTCAATATAAGCCTTAAAGCTATCCTCTACTTTGCCAATTAGTTTCAATTTCCAATTAGGTAATTTTTGATATAGCAAAGCAAAAGCCTCCATAAGAACATGGTTTGCTTTTACATATAAGCCTATTCTCCCCACAGTAATAATCGTATTTTCCTTTTTGCCATAGTCAATATCCATATTCAAATTTGCAAAATTATAAAAACCATTAGGTAAATATTCTATATTCCAAGATGCCCATTTAATATTTAAATGCCTTTGCATCTTCTTACATGATGTAGCTATTAAATCACAGTTGTCTAACAAAGTAGTCCATAAAACATCATCTATCAAAATACTATCCATCCAAGTAGAATTTGCGTCTAAGTTCATAAAAATCTTTCCATCTGGCCTTAGTTTTTTATATAAAATAGAAATTATAGTATAGGCTGGATACATACCATGAAAAATTAATACATCCATATTTCGATAATTTTTGATTACATAATCTTTTAAAGAATCGGAATCAAATCTATCTAAAAAATCCATTTTTAAGCCCTTAACATAAGTATCTAAATATGGATAGTCCCCTTGTTTCGTGCTTACTATATAGCTATCATAGCCATATCTTTTATGTAGTAAATAAGGTACTATGCCACAATCTTTTGTAAGGTGTTCATTAAGCCATGCTCCTTCTACACCAGAAATAGCGTATATACTTTTAATTTCTTTATAATTATGTATATCATTATTCATTAAAGCTGTAAAATTCATACATTATGTCCTTTCCTGAAAAAATTGTTTATGAACCCGTATTTCTCAACAGTTTATATTATACATCATATTATAATAGCTTAAATAACTGCCACTCGTCACATTTTCAAACCATTCGGAGTTGTTTAGATACCAATCTATTGTTTCTTTAATGCCTTCTTCAAAAGTATAGCTTGGCTTCCATCCTAATTCTGTTGTTATCTTGGTGTTATCAATTGCATATCGTCTATCATGCCCTGGCCTATCTTGGACATATTTAATTAGATTGTCTGATTTTCTTAGTGTATTAATAATTAATTTTACAATTTCAATATTCGCTTTTTCGTTATTACCACCAATATTATATATTTCACCTATTTTCCCTTTATGTAAAACTGTATCTATGGCAGAACAATGATCACTCACATGAAGCCAATCTCTAATTTGCATACCATCTCCATAAACAGGTAATTGCTTATTATTCTTACAATTATTAATCATCAATGGAATAAGCTTTTCGGGGAATTGATAAGGCCCATAATTATTAGAGCATCTTGTTATATTAATTGGCATACCAAATGTTTCATGATATGCCCTAACTATCATATCAGCACTTGCTTTTGATGCCGAGTATGGACTATTTGGTGCTAATGGAGTTGTTTCAGTAAACATACCTGTCGCACCTAATGCACCATATACTTCATCAGTCGATACCTGTATGTACTTAACATTCTTTTTATATTCTCTATCATATTTATCATCAGGACGTATTTTCCAATATTTTTTTGCAGCATCAAGCAAAATCTGCGTGCCTAATATATTTGTGGTCAAAAAAATCTGAGGATCTTCTATACTTCTGTCTACATGTGACTCTGCTGCAAAATTAATTACAATATCTATATCACATTCGCGAAAAACATTATCAATAGTCTGTGCATCTCTTATATCAGCTTTGACAAATTCATAATTTTTATCATAAATATCTGATAAATTTTCTAAATTTCCGGCATATGTCAGCATATCGAGATTTATTATTCTGTAATCATTATATTTATTTAGCATATATTTAATAAAATTTGACCCAATAAACCCTGCTCCACCAGTTACTAAAATATTTTTCATTATATTCTTTCCTCCGAAACTTTCATTATATATTTACCATAATCAGTTTTCAGCATAGGCTGTGCAAGTTTAATTAACTGCTCTTTAGATATATATCCCTTTCTATATGCAATTTCTTCAATACATGAAACATATAAGCCTTGTCGTTTTTGAATTATTGATACAAAATTTGATGCTTCTTGTAACCCTTCATATGTTCCAGTATCTAGCCATGCCATACCTCGACCAAATAACTGCACCTTGAGTTGTCCACGTTTTAAGTATTCGTTATTTACAGAACTTATCTCCAATTCACCGCGTGTAGACGGTTTAATGTTTTTAGCTATTTCTACAACATTATTATCATAAAAATATAATCCCGGTACAGCATAATTAGATTTTGGTTCTTTTGGTTTTTCTTCTATAGATAAAACATTCCAGTTACTATCAAATTCAACTACCCCAAAATCGTACGGATTGGTTACATTATACCCAAATATTACAGCTCCGCTTTCTACCGATACAGCTTCAGCAAGCATTTCTGAAAATCCGCGAGCATAAAATATATTATCACCCAAAACTAAAGATACTTTGTCATTCCCTATAAATTTTTCCCCTATAATAAATGCTTCCGCTAAGCCATTTGGTGCATGTTGAACTTCGTATGATAATTCAATTCCCAAATCGCTGCCATCACCTAATAGTTCTTCGAAAACTGGTAAATCTCTTTCTGTAGATATTACTAATATTTCCCTAATTCCTGAAAGCATAAGAGTTGATAATGGATAATAAATCATAGGCTTATCGTAAATTGGTAATATCTGTTTTGATACTGATTTTGTAATTGGATAAAGGCGTGTTCCTGAGCCACCTGCTAAAATTATACCTTTCATTCATGTAATCCTTTCCTTATTACTTATCTTAATCTGTTAAATATTTAATGTTTTTACCCATTCTGCTGTTTTTAAAATACTTTCCCTAAAATCTACTGTAGCTTCAAATCCTGTATCTTCATATAATTCATCAATATTTATTAATGAATAGTCTAAAGGAGCATTATCCTTTAGCTCTCCGAATTTAAGCTCTATACTTGGATTTATTATATCTCTTACCTCAGTTACAATTTGTTTAAATGTTTTTAAATTCCTATGTCCTACATAATATGTTTTAAAATTAATTCCTTTTTCACCTATAGAAATAAACGCATTGACTACATCATCTATATAAATCCAATCATATAAATTCTCTCCTCTAACTAACTTTATTGCATTTCCATTATTAAAAGCATTAATCAATACATTTTGTATCATACGGGAATAATCTCCTACACCGTAGGCGTTTGCGATTATACTCATGTTAAATTCAATATTATTATTGTATGCTATTGTTTTACACAACATTTCGGCAGCCATTTTTGCAGTCCCATATATACATGAAATTCTTGGTTCACAATAGTGCATATTTATATATTTTTTGACCTCTAATTCTACTGCAGTTCCAGCTAAAACAAATTTTTTACAATTTATTTTATATGCAGCAGTTATAGCATCTCCCGAATATTTAACATTGTCAAATTGCTGATTATAATTTCTAAAGCTTTCTCCAAATGTTCCTTCCCACGCAAGATGATAAAACACATCTATATCATCAGTAATTAGTTCGGGTAATTTTTCATATTCATTTAAATTTAAATTAATAATATATAAATTCTTATTTTCTAAGTCTTTCATTTTATCAGTATTTCTAACAATAGCATACACTATTTTGCCATCATCCAATAATTTTTTTGTTAGAGCTTTTCCAATAAATCCACTAGCTCCAGTAACAATAACCTTTTTCATCTATATTCACTAACCTTACAGAGCCACATGAATAAGTTACATAGACTATGTATTTAT
>DCPV01000119.1:0-3863 GCA_002323775.1 Firmicutes bacterium UBA1535
AAGTAAGACATCGCCAGATATCTTTTTTTTATTATGTAAGGAAACGATATCCTAAAACCTATTATATAAAAAATGATTATATTGTATTTTATAAAATCATAAAATATAGATATGTATAATTGCTAAGCAGATTTACATAGATTTGTTGAGTAAGTTAATTGAAAAAATTATTTTAATTTTTTATAAAAGAAAGGAGCTTCACTTAATGAATATAAAAGAAAGAATAGATGAAATCTTCGACGAATTAGTTGAAACAAGGAGATATTTTCACTCTCATCCTGAACTGAGCGAACAAGAATTTTTAACATCAGAAAAAATATGCAATATTTTAAAACAATTAAATATTGAATACACAAAATCAGCAAAAACTGGAGTAGTAGGTATAATAAGAGGAAAAGGTAATGGAAAAACAGTAGCTGCCAGAGCTGATATTGATGCTTTGCCTATAATTGAAAAAAATGAAAATACATATAAGTCAAAAAATATTGGAGTTATGCACGCATGCGGTCATGATGTTCACACAACAGTTTTAATTGGTGTTGCTAAGATATTAAAGGAAATGGAAGCTGAGCTTCAGGGAAATGTAAAATTATTCTTTCAACCAGCAGAAGAAACTATTGGTGGAGCAGAGAGAATGGTAGAAGAAAATTGCCTTAAAAGCCCAGATGTCGATTATGTAATTGGCTTACACGTTCAACCATATCTAAATGCAGGACAAATTGAGCTTAAATATGGAAAATTAAATGCTCAAACTGATGAATTAAAAATAATAATCAATGGCAAAGCAGGTCACGGTGCATATCCTGAAAGCAGTATAGATGCGATAGTAATAGCTGCAAATGTAGTAAGTGCTTTACAAAGCTTAGTAAGTAGAAATATTTCACCATTAAATAGTGTAGTTTTATCTTTTGGAGAGATAAGAGGAGGAACAAAGAGTAATATTATCTGCGATAGCGTTGAATTAAAAGGAATACTAAGAACACTTGATGCTCAGACAAGAGAATATGCTATCAAGAGAATAGAGGATATCACAGAAAATATTACTAAAGCTTATGGCGGAAGCTGTTTAGTTGAAGTAAAAAGCGGGTATAAGTATCTCGTAAATAATAATGATATTGTAGATGTAGTTTATGAAACTGCAAAGAATAGCATTGGAGAAGAAAACGTACAATTTAAAGAAATGCCAAGTATGTATGGGGAAGATTTTTCTTATTTCATGAATGAAACTGTTAAAGGATGTTTTTATCATCTCGGTTGTGGAAACCAAGAAAAAGGAATAAACTCGCCACTTCATAGCGATAACTTTGATGTTGATGAAAACTGTATTAAGACAGGAGTTTTAGTTCAAGTTAATAGTATATTGGAATTACTGAAATTTTAAGCATGATTGACAATTGGGGGATTGATAATGTGGAATTCACTAAAATTCAAGGTACAGGCAATGATTTTATAATTATTGACAATAGAAGGTATTCCTTAAAAATAGAGGAGATTTCTGTTTTAGCAAAAAATATTTGTAGAAGAAAATATTCAATAGGTTCAGATGGTCTTATATCTATTGAATATCCAAGTGGCAATGCTGATTTTAAGATGAACTTTTTTAACTCAGATGGAAGTATGGCAGAAATGTGTGGAAATGGAGCGAGATGTGCTGCTCGTTATGTCTATGAAAACAAAAAATCAAGCTACTTGACAAAAAACCAAAATGAATTGCAAACAAGCTTAAATGCTTCGCAGGTAAATCATTGTGAAAAAATGCTCATAGAAGCTGGCTCAGGTATCGTGCCTGCCTGGCGAATTGATAAAAGAAAATACAAAATAAGCTTGAATAATCCAACACTTATTAGTTTAGAAAATAAAATAAATATTGATGGAGCAGAAATTGCTTACTCATATGTTGAGCTTGGAAACCCTGGACTGCCTCATGTTGCTATAAGATATAAAGATTTGATTAATGTAAAAAATTGTGATATATTAGACTTAGCTCGAAAAATAAGAGAAAATAAAATCTTTAATAAAGGTAGTAATGTCTCTTTTTATGATATAATTGATTATAGCAAGTTTCCTATGAACAATACAATATATGAGCAAGATACTGTAATAATAAGAACATATGAAAGAGGAGTTGAAAACTTCACCTTGGCATGTGGCACTGCTGCCGGAGCTGTAGCAACAGTTATAACACTAAAAAATGAAATCTCTCCAAATAATATAAGGCTTATATCAGAGGGTGGAGAATTAAATGTTGAAATAAACAAGACCGATGAAAATACTATTAAAGATATATTTTTAATTGGAGATACTAATATAGTAGCAATCGGTAAAATAATAGATGAAAATTTAGAGGAAAAATATGGATAAAATAAGACTTGCTGCAGTTTGTGCCTTTGGCTTGGAAGCTGTGGTAAAAAGAGAATTACAAGAATTAGGATATGAAAATTTAGAAACAGACAATGGCTGGATTTATTTTGATGCAGAATTAAAAGATATTGCAATAACAAATGTTAATTTAAGAAGTGCTGAGAGAGTTATGCTTGTACTTGGGCAATTTGAAGCGCTTAGCTTTGAGGAGCTTTTTAATAGAACCTACGAGTTGCCTTGGGAAGAATGGATAAGTGTTGACAGTAAGTTTACTGTAAAAGGAAAATCAGTTAAATCAAAGCTTTTTAGCGTTCCTGATTGCCAATCAATAGTAAAAAAGGCTGTAGTTAAGAAATTATCTGAGGAATATGATGTAGAATGGTTTTCAGAGAGTGGTGCAGAATGTACTATTTTAGTTTCTATTCATAAGGATATAACGACAATCTCAATGGACACAACCGGCTCAAGGGAAGGCTTATTCAAGCGTGGATACAGGGAGAACTCAGCCGCAGCACCATTAAAGGAAACAATGGCAGCAGCACTCATACAGCTAAGCTTTTGGAATAAAGACAGGATATTGCTAGACCCTATGTGCGGCTCGGGAACTATCCCTATAGAAGCTGCTTTAATAGGACGAAATATTGCTCCTGGACTTAATCGAAGCTTTGCCTCTGAAGGCTGGAAAAAGATGAAAGCTGAATATTTTAAAAATGCTAAAATAGAGGCTCGTAAAAAAATAGATTTGGACTCTGATATAAAAATATATGGCTATGATATAAACAGAAAAGCAATAGCAATTGCAAAACAAAATGCTATTGAGGCTGGTGTTGATGATTGTATAGAATTTGAAGTCAAGGATATAACTTCATTTGCAAAAACACCTTTTGACTATGGTATATTGATAACTAATCCTCCATATGGTGAGAGAATAGGAAACGAAGCTGATATAGAGGAGATACATAAAACTATTGGCAGAGTTTTCGGAAATAATCCGTCATGGTCTAATTATATAATTACATCAGAAGATGAATTTGAAAAGCATTACGGAAAAAAATGTGATAAAAAAAGAAAATTATTTAATGGTGACATTAAAGTTAATTTTTATCAATATTTTGGAAAAAGACCTGAATAGTTTTTAATAAGCTATTTATAGCTTGTTTTATAACTTTTAAGATAACTTAGAAAAGTACTTTGCTTTAGTTATATATTATGATATAATGATATATGTAGAATTAAATCAAAGCCTAAGAATGAAGCTAGTTAGTATATTGTAAAAGGAATGTAATATGATATGACTTTTTCTTCAAGATGTAAGGATGAAATATCAAGATTTAACTTAGAAAAAAAATGCTGTGTAATTGCTGAATTAGCAGCATTGATTAGAACTACTGGATATATTTCCATTAAGGGCTATAATAAATTTGAAGTAGAATTTGTTATGGAGAATGCTGTTGTTATTAGAAGAATTTTTAAAATGATAAAATATTTATACAATGTCAACA
>DCPV01000119.1:4028-4775 GCA_002323775.1 Firmicutes bacterium UBA1535
TATTTATACAATGTCAACAGCGAAATTACAGTAAAAAAAACTAATAGACTTAAAAAAAATAATAACTACGGTATAAAAGTTAATGAGGATATTGCAATTAAATTATTGATAGATACAAAACTAAGTAAAGACTCTGAAATTAATATATTAAAATTTAATTATGGCATACCTAAATCCTTAGTAGAGGATACTTGCTGTAAGAGGGCGTATATCAGAGGAGCTTTTTTAGGGTGTGGCTCAATAAGTGATCCTGAAAAATCGTATCATGTAGAATTTATAAATAGCAGGCAAAAGCATTGCCGTGATTTGGAATTATTGATGAATGATTATGATTTAGGGGTTAAAAGCATTAAAAGAAAAGAATTTTACATAAGCTATTTAAAGGATAGCGAAAAAATTGTTGATCTTTTAAATATTATGAGTGCTTATAACTCTTTACTGAATATAGAAAACATTAGAGCAATAAAAGAAACAAGAAATAATATTAATAGAGTAGTAAACTGTGAAACCGCTAACCTTAGTAAAATTGTGGACACTTCAGTAAGACAGAAGAACAGTATTAATTTATTGCAAAAATACAATATTATTGATAAGCTTCCAAAAGGACTTAGAGAATTAGCTTATCTGAGACTTGAAAATGAAGAAGCTAGCTTAAAGGAACTAGGTGAGATGTTAAGTCCACCATTAGGAAAATCAGGAGTAAATCATAGGTTAAAAAAAATAGAAAAAATTGCAGATGAAATATTA
>DCPV01000041.1:0-1293 GCA_002323775.1 Firmicutes bacterium UBA1535
AATCTAAATAGAACAAAAAATATAAACAATGATTTGTCATCAATCATTTCAAATTTAGTTTCATACATAAATGACTTAAAGGAGAAAAAAGTGAAAAATGAAAAAGCTGAGAAATTTGAATAGATTAAAAGAAATAAAAAACAGTTTATTTTATAAAAATAAACTGATGAATATTAAAATTGTTATTATAACATTATTGTTATGTGTTTTTTCTTTTCAGAATGTCTATGCTCTCGAATTTCCTAAAATATATGCTGAAAGCTATATTGTTATAGACAAAATCTCTGGAAGGATATTAGCATCAAAAAATGCTGATAAAAAAAGCTATATGGCAAGCACTACTAAAATTATGACTGCCATAACAGCCATTGAAAGTTATAATAATTTATATAGAAATCTTACTGTTCCTAAAGAATGCACAGGCATAGAAGGCTCAAGTATTTATCTTATCCCAAATCAAAATGCAACGATGATGGATTTATTGTATGGACTTATGCTTCGCTCTGGAAATGATGCTGCATTAGCTACTGCATACTTCGCAGGAGGCAGAAATATATTAAATTTTATAGAATCTATGAATTATAAGGCAAAGGCAATGGGTGCATTTAACACAAATTTTACAAACCCACATGGCTTGCACGATAAGAACCATTATACGACAGCATATGATTTAGCACTTATAACAAAATATGCTTTGCAGAATAAGTTGTTTAAGGAAATTGCAGCTGCTAAAAATTATTACAACAGCGATAACAATTTTTATTTTATAAATAAAAATAAAGTAGTATATCAGTACAAATATGGAACAGGTGTAAAAATCGGTTATACTAAAACAGCAGGTAGATGCTTAGTAGCCTCTGCTCAAAAAGATGATATGGAAATCATAGTTGTAGTTTTGAATGATGGAAATTGGTTCAATGACAGCTATAAAGCTTTTGATTTTGCATTTAACAATTATAAAAATTACGATATAGTAAAAGAAAATCAAGAAATGCTAAAAGATGAAAAAAACATTCCAATTTATGCTGAAACAGGATTTAGTTATGTATTGACAGAAGAAGAAAAAAGCAATGTAAAGGTAGAAGTTACAAAAACTATAGAGCATATATCAAGTGGTACAAATAATAAGGTATACGGTTTTTACAAAGTAATTCTAAATAATGATGTAATATATAATGGTAAGTTGATATATAGTTCTAATTAATAATAATATTATCAAAAGCACTCGGTTAGAGTGCTTAAACTTTGTAAAATAAACAAAGCTTTCATCCAAAATTAAAAATATATTATAAT
>DCPV01000041.1:1481-5737 GCA_002323775.1 Firmicutes bacterium UBA1535
ATTATAATATATTTTTAATTTATTCTATGACTATTTGAATTTATCTCCAGTTTTGTAATCTTCTCTTGCCCAATTAGGTGCATTTATCGGACCAGCCTTAATGTTACCTGTTTTTGCTGGTCCCTGAATTTCTGGAACTGGTTCCTGTGTATTTTTTTGACGATTCATCTTGTTACGGTTCTCTGTACCATGATTTTTCTTATCATAAGGACTTGGTCTTCTCATGCCTGCCTTTGCCATTATTATACCTCCTTTTATCACTAATTTATTAAACAATTTAAAAAATTTATTAAATTGTTTCTAATATAGTTTTAGACTCTTTAAACAAATTGATACAAGAGATATTTTTACATTTTTAACTTTTAATTTTTTTATATCATAAGTTTGTATCATTTATAATTATCAGATTTATGTTTAAACTAAAAAATATATATAATTATGTAAAGCAGGTGGATTTAATTTGACTAAAACATCAAAAAGAGGTTTTGAATTAAACGATAAAAGATGGTTTTCTGAAGATGAACTAATAAAACTAAAAAAAGCTCATGAGGAGATAAAGTGGCTATTGGATAGAGATTATAAATTGGAAGCTATAATGAATTTTGTTGGAGGGAGATATCAATTTACAATAAGACAAAGGGATGCCTTGAAACGTAGTACTTGCAGCACTAATAAGGAAATGCTTAGGAAAACAAAGGAGCTTAATATTGATAATATAACAGATAAAACGATAAACATAGATGGATTTAATTTAATTATAAATTTAGAAGTCGCCTTGTCAGGCGGAACATTAATTGTTGGCAATGATGGATTAGTAAGAGATTTGGCTGGGCTTAGAGGAACTTATAAACTAATTGACAAAACAGACACAGCTATAGAATATCTGTTTAGATTTTTAGAAACAAAGAAAATCAAAGCTGTTAATATTTATTTAGACTTACCTGTATCTAATTCTGGAAATCTTAAAATTCGAATCATGGAGCATACAAATAAATATAAAATTTTAACAAATGTGATATTAGTTAATAATGCAGATGTAGTATTGGAAAAATTTGATTTTGTGGTAACAAGCGATGCAACTATTTTAGATAAATGTAATAGCTATATAAATTTAAGCAAAAACATAATAAATGAATATATACCAGATGCAAAATTAATATCATTATCAAACCCAACACTTATAGTATTAGAAAGTGAACATCTTAATTAAAACATTAAAGGGAGCTTAGATATATGAAAATACTAATCACATATATTAGCAACAAATATTTCCCCATTTGACAGGTGTTGTTAAAATTGTTATTTGTATTTTTCAGCTAATTATAGTATAATCTAAATAAAATTTATTTTTATAAAGAAATTGAGGAATGAATATGTCAGAAGAAAGATTACAAAAATATATAGCAAATTGTGGGATTAGTTCTAGGCGTAAGGCTGAGGAGCTTATTTTGCAAGGGAAAGTAGAGGTCAATGGTGAACTTGTTACACAGCTTGGATTTAAGGTTGATACTGATAAAGATCAGGTTTACATTGATGGAAAATTGATTAAACCCGTTGAAGAAAAAATTTATATAAAGCTTAATAAGCCTACAGGCTATGTAACCACTGTAAAGGACCAATTTGACAGAAAATGCGTTATTGATTTAGTAAATATATCTGAACGTGTTTATCCTGTGGGTAGACTTGATTATGATACAAGCGGACTGATATTATTAACAAATGACGGGGAATTGTCGAATAGAATGATGCACCCTAGATATAAAGTATATAAAACCTATATAGCAAGGGTTAAAGGAAGAATGAATGCTACAGATATAGGCTGGTTAAGACACGGTATTAAAATTGATGATTATACAACAGCGCCTGCATTAGCTGATATAATAGAGACAGTAGAAACTGATGGAATTAAGACAACTGTTAAAATAAGCATATATGAGGGAAAAAACAGACAGGTTAGAAAGATGCTCGAAGCAGTTGGAAAAATGGTTGTAAGCCTTAAAAGAGTGTCATTTGGCGATATTGAGCTTGGAGAACTTAAACCGGGAGAATGGAAATACTTGAGTAAAAAAGAAATAGAATATTTGAAATCTTTATAATTAATGAAAGTGTTATATCTTTATACTTGTTGATTTAATGAAGATTTATTTAAGTACGTAAAATTTAATTATAATAATAAAGGAAAAGCAATGAAAGATATAAAATACGGACAAATTACAGATTTCGTTCATTTTTTAATTGAAAATAGCTATAAGGATAAAGAGAATATAATATTTGTAGATGCGACAGCTGGCAATGGCTTAGATACATTATTTTTATGCAGTTTATTTAAAAATAATGGTTTTGTATATGCTTTTGATATTCAAGAGGATGCGATAAACAATACTAGAAAATTACTAGATAGCAATCTCTATTCAAATTATGAGCTTATAGTTGATTCACATGAGAATGTGCTTGAATACATAAAAGATAAGCAGATAGATGCGGCATTATTTAATTTAGGATATTTGCCTAATTCAGATAAAGCGATAAAAACAAATTATATAACAACTATAAATGCAATAAAAAATATAATGAGTAGACTAAAAAAATACGGAAGAATTTATATTTGTGCATATATATTGCATGATAATGGCGAAGAAGCAAAGTATATCCTTGATTTTATCAGTTCATTAAGTAAAAAAGAATACAATGTAATCCAATTAAAACTATTAAATAAAGAAAATTCTCCTCCTGAAATATATATTGTAGAAAAAAATTAAAGTTCTTTAATAATTTTTAAGTTTTAAATTTAATAGTAAGCTATATATTTGCATGATTAAAATATTTTTATTCATGTAAATTTTTTTTGGATTGTTAATTATAATACAATATTTAAGTTCATTAATGAAGTAAAACCACATCATTATGAGTTTTATAATTTTATAAATAGCATATAAACTAATTAAAAAATTGAATGAATTTAATTTAATGAAATCGTTTTGATTTGCTACTTTGTGAATGTTTTGAATTAATTCTTGCAATTTGTTATTTTTATGAAATATTTCTTGCAAAAATAAAATAATGTGTTAATATATATGGTGTAAAGCAAATAAATTGTAGAAAGATTAATTTTTATGTATGGACAAGTTGTCCATAAAAAGTACATAGTTTAAATAATATAATAAAAACTAGGAGGATAGTTAAAAATGGCTGAAAAAAAGGAGCTTATCATTAACAAAGATTGGTGTAAGGGCTGTGGGATTTGCGTGGCTTTCTGTCCAAAAAAGGTTCTCGCAATAGTAAAAGAAAAAACTACAGCAGTAGATATAGATAGTTGTATATCTTGTGGACTTTGTGAATTGAGATGTCCAGACAACGCTATATATTTAGTAGGAGGTAAAAAGGATGAGTAACAAAAAATATAAATTAGTTCAAGGAAATGAAGCCTGTGTAGAGGGTGCATTGGCAGCTGGTATGCGTTTTTATGCAGGTTATCCTATAACACCATCAACAGAAATCGCAGAAATTTCTGCTCAGAGACTTCCTCAATTAGGTGGAAAGTTTATACAAATGGAAGATGAAATTGCAAGTATGGCAGCTACTATAGGCGGTTCATTGGCAGGACTTAAATCAATGACAGCAACAAGTGGCCCAGGATTTTCACTTAAACAAGAAAACCTTGGATATGCTTGTTTAGCAGAAGTACCTTGCGTTATAGTAAACGTTCAAAGAGGTGGCCCAAGTACAGGACTTCCTACTTCTCCGGCTCAAGGCGATGTTATGCAAGCAAGATGGGGAACTCATGGAGACCATCCTGTAATAGCATTGACTCCAAACTCTGTACAAGAAACATACGAATATGCTATTAAAGCTTTTAACTTAGCTGAAAAATACAGAACTCCTGTTATTTATCTTATGGATGAAACAGTAGGACACATGAGAGAGAAGTTAGCACTGTTAGACCCGTCAGAAATAGAGACTATAGATAGAGTAAAACCAAGCTGTGAGCCAAAAGAATTTGTACAATATGCTGATAAATTCATGGATGAAAAAACAATGGTTCACCCATTCCCAGCTTTTGGTGAGGGATATAGAATACACGTTACAGGTTTAACACATGATAAGACTGGTTTCCCTACTAATAACAACAAGTTATCTGGAGAATTAGTTGAAAGAATTTGTAACAAGGTTGAAATGAATGTAGATGATTTTGCATATTACGAAGAATATAGATTAGAAGATGCTGAAACACTTATAGTTACATTTGGCGAAGATTC